>JAEZEK010000464.1 GCA_023417735.1 Pseudomonadota bacterium
GTTCAGGAAGGAATAGGAGGAGTATTTTGTTGCGAAAAGGCCCGTTCGCCGACGTCAGATCCGGTGTGCCTAATATTCGCGATTGAGAGAAAAATGGAGCGGGTGAAGCGATTCGAACGCTCGACCCCAACCTTGGCAAGGTTGTGCTCTACCCCTGAGCTACACCCGCGTCTGACGCGTGTCGCATCCAGCGGGGCGTATATGGCGCAAGGCCATTTCGATTGCAACAGGCTAATCGGGCTGCCCGCCCCGCCCTTCGCCAGCCTGCCCTTCGCCGCCCCGTCCGCGGCCCGCGGCCAGCCGATGCGGACATGCGGGGCTGTTGTCGCGGACGGCCGGTTCCGTTAAGCGGCGGACGCCTGCAGGGAACGGGACCAATGCCGAAGAGCCGCCGAGACCTCCTGGACTTTCTCGCCCGCCTCGGGATCGAGGCGAAGACGCACGAGCACCCGCCCCTCTTCACGGTCGAGGAATCGCAGCGGCTGCGCGGCGCCATTCCCGGCGGTCACACGAAGAACCTGTTCCTCAAGGACAAGAAGGACCGGCTCTACCTCGTCGTCGCCGAGGAGGACGCGCCGCTCGACCTGAAGTCGCTCCACCATGCGATCGGCAGCGGGCGGCTCTCCTTCGGGCGGCCGGAGCTCCTCATGGAGACGCTCGGGCTCGCTCCGGGCTCGGTGACGCCGTTCGGGGCGATCAACGACGCGGACGGCCGGGTCTCGGTCATCGTGGACGAGGCGCTCCTGGCGCACGACCCGCTGAACTTCCATCCGCTGGAGAACACCGCCACGACCAGCATCCGCCCCGCCGACCTCATCGCCTTCCTGCGCGCCACCGGCCACGAGCCGGCGGTCCTCGCGCTTCCGCGGGCGGCGAATGCGGAGGGGGTTCCATGAGGCCGGCCGGCTCGCCACATCTCTGCCGAAAAATGCTAAAGGGACCGACATCATGAGCGACAGCTTCATCCTCGGGGGCGGACGGCCGCAGCAGGCCACGACCGGGCAGGCGGACGATCTCGTCAAGGACACCACCACGCAGACCTTCCGGGCGGACGTCCTGGAGGCGTCGCGCACCGTCCCGGTGCTCGTCGATTTCTGGGCGCCATGGTGCGGACCCTGCCGCCAGCTCGGCCCGGTCATCGAGAAGGTGGTGCGCCAGGCCGGCGGGCGCGTGAAGCTCGTGAAGATGAACATCGACGACCACCCGGAGATCGCCGGACAGCTCGGCATCCAGTCGATCCCCGCCGTCATCGCCTTCAAGAACGGGCAGCCGCTCGACGGCTTCATGGGCGCCCTTCCGGAGAGCCAGATCCTCGCCTTTATCGAGCGCGTCGCCGGACCGATCGGCCCGAGCCGTGCGGACGAGGCGCTCGAGGCGGCGGAGGCGGCTTTCGCGGCCAAGGACTACCCCGGCGCGGCCGGCCTCTACGGCGCGGTCCTGCAGGACGATCCGGAGAACGGAAAGGCCATCGCCGGCCTCGTGCGCTGCGAGCTCGCGCTCGGCGGGCTGGAGCAGGCGAAGGCGCTCCTCGGCAGCCTGTCGCCGGACATGCAGAAGGACCCTGCCGTCGCCGGCGCGCGCGCGGCGCTGGAACTCGCCGAGCAGGCCGCCAGCCTCGGCAGCCCGGCCGAGCTCCGCGGCCGGATAGAGCGTCACCCGCACGACCACCAGAGCCGCTTCGACCTCGCGCTCGCGCTCAATGCCGGCGGCGACCGGATCGGTGCGGCCGAGCAGCTTCTCGAGATCATCAAGCGCGACCGCGACTGGAACGAGGAGGCCGCCCGCAAGCAGCTCGTCCAGTTCTTCGAGGCATGGGGACCGAAGGATGCCGCAACGGTGAAGGGCCGGCAGCGCTTGTCGTCTCTGCTTTTCGCCTAACTTCCCTTTTCAGGAGAAGCGCGCGAGGCGACCGGCCGTGACCGTCCAGGCTGGCAACCACCGTTACGAAGGACCGGCCGATCTTCCGGAAACGATCCCGGTCTTTCCGCTCGCCGGGGCGCTGCTCCTGCCGAGCGGGCAGCTGCCGCTCAACGTCTTCGAGCCGCGTTATGTGGCGATGATCGACTGGGCGCTCGGGCGCGACCGGATCATCGGCATGATCCAGCCGCGGCTCGACCAGATCGCGCGGCAGTCGGAGCCCGACCTCTGCGCGATCGGCTGCGCCGGCCGCATCGTGCAGTTCTCCGAGACCGGCGACGGGCGCTACCTCGTCACGCTGTCCGGCATCAGCCGGTTCACGGTCCTCGAGGAGATCGACGCGGCCACGCCATTCCGCCAGTGCCGGGTGAGCGCCGCGGGGTTCGCTGACATCGCCGAGCCGCGCCAGGGCGAAGCCGAGGTCGACCGCACGTCCCTGCTCAGGACGTTCCGCTGCTACCTCGACGCGCACGGGCTCGAGGCCGACTGGGAGAGCGTCAACAAGGCCTCGAACGCCAGCCTCGTCACGGCGCTCTCGATGATGAGCCCGTGGGGGCCGTCGGAGAAGCAGGCGCTCCTCGAGGCGGCGGACCACGCGCGGCGCGCCGAAACCCTGATCGCCATCACCGAGATCGCGCTCGCCGGCGGCGGCGCGCCCTCGTCGCTTCAGTAGCGCGCCCTGCGGCAGGGCAGATCGCCTGACCCTATCCGACCGGTGATGCGGCGCGTTTCGCCATCCGGGCCGAGCAGGCCGGCAGGCGGGCGCATTCCGGTGCCAGCGTCTGCTCCCGGTTCGCGAACTGCAGGAGGCGCCGGACATCGGCGAGATGCGCGCGGTCCTGCTCGATGCGCAGGCCCGCGGGGCGGAGCCGCTGGAAGGCGCGGGACAGGCTCTCGGGCTTCATCCCCAGGCGGCCCGCGATCAGCGCCTTCTCGTACGGCAGCGCGATGGTGCAGGGGCCGTTCGAGACGGGCGCGAGCGCGATCAGGAACTCGGCCACGCGCTGCGCGCCAGTATGCGCCTTCAGCTCCTCGATCTGGCGGACCAGCATGTGCAGGTGCTGCGAGGTCGATGCCAGCATGGCGAGCCCGATCTCCGGGCTCCGCCTGATCCGGTCGGCGATATTGCGGGCGGAGATCATGAGCAACCGGCACGGCGTCACCGCTTCCGCGTTCACCGGATAGGCATTCCCCGAGAAGCACACCGCCTCGCCGAGGCTGTCGCCGCGGGTGAAGACCCCGACGACGGCCTCGTCGCCCGAGGCGGCCATCCGGTAGAGCTTCACCCACCCTTCGAGCACGACGAAGAAGGCGGTCGCCGGCTCGCCCTGGTGGAACAGCACGTCGCCCCTGTCGCGCCTGTGCAGCCAGGCATCCTCGAGCAGCCCGGCAAGCGCCGAGTCGTTCAGGCCGGACAGGAGCGGCGCCTGGCGCAGGATGGCGCGATCCTCCGTCGCAAGCTCCACTTCGCGGGTTCGTTCCAGGGCGCGCATGGAGGCAGTGTGCAGGCTTCGCCGCCTCCCACTTTGTTCCAGATCAAGCGGCCGCGCGATTCGTCGCCCGCCTCTCCCATCCGCTTGACGTTGGTCAAGCGTGGTTCCGGCTCCTGCTGATAAGTCCTTCCGGATCGGTTCGGAGGACGAGCAAATGGATACGGGGCAACGCCCGACGACGCCTGAGCGCGTGCCGGTAATGCAGCAGATCCTGGACAACCCGTTTCTGCTTCTCTTCATCGGCATCACCATACCCACCGTCCTTTATCTGATCTGGGGGGTAATGGAGATCGCATCCATCCCGCTTGCACCCTGACGCCACACGCACCGCGGGAGAGACAACATGGCCTTATCGCCTCCGGAAAATAAGCTGTGGTGGAACGAGCCCATCGAGCGCGTGGAGATCGGCTGGATCGTCCTCGCGTTCCTGTGGGGGCTCTTCATGTTCTTCTTCATGATCGCCTGGCACTTCATCGGCGAGCAGAACCTCTCCACGGAGACGTACCGGGTCACGCCGGCGGCCTTCGAGGCGAAGGTCGACGCCTTCGCAGAGAAGTACGCGGTGGGCGAGGAGGCTGGCGTCCCGGTCGTCCGGCCGCCGGCCGGCGAGGACGTCTACCTGCTCGCCCGGCTCTGGGAATGGTGGCCGATCCTCGAACTGAAGAAGGGTCAGAGCTACCGCGTCCACCTGTCCTCGGCCGACTGGCAGCACGGCTTCTCGATGCAGCCGACGAACATCAACATCCAGGTCCATCCCGGCTACGAGCACGTGCTGACGCTGACGCCAACCGAGGCCGGCGAATTCGGCATCGCCTGCAACGAGTTCTGCGGCATCGGCCATCACACGATGACCGGCCGGATCCGGGTCACCGAATAGGGGGAGGGCGGCACATGACCGCGACAGACGTCATCACCGGCGGCACGATCGGCGCGCCCGCGCGTGCGGCCACGTTCCGCACCTGCCGGTTCACCGGGTTCAAGGTCGACATCGCCGCGCAACGCCTGATCATGGCGAATGCGGTCGCCGCCGTCCTCTTCCTCGCCTGGGGCGGCATCCAGGGGCTGCTGATCGGCCTGACCCGCTGGCCGGCGGTCCACCTGCTGCCGTCGGAATGGTTCTACCTGATCCTGACCGCGCACGGCGGAAACGTGCTCCTGTTCTGGATCATCTTCTTCGAGATGGCGGTCCTCTACTTCGCGTCCGCGATCGTGCTGAACTCGCGGCTCGCCGCGCCGCGCCTCGCCTGGCTCGGCTTCGCGCTCATGGTGGTCGGCGGGATCATGTTCAACGTCGCCGTGTTCGAGGGCGATTCGAGCGTGATGTTCACCACCTACCCGCCGATGGTGGCCGCGCCGTACTTCTATCTCGGCCTGATCCTGTTCGCGGTCGGCGCGCTCGTCGGCGTCGCGGTCTTCTTCGCCACGCTCGGGGGGGCGAAGCAGGAGCGGACCTACGAGGGCTCGATCCCGCTCGTCACCTTCGGCGCGCTCACGGCCGCGATCATCGCCGTCTTCAGCATCGCGGCGGGCGCGATCATCCTGGTGCCGACCTGGCTGTGGTCGCTCGGGCTCATCTCCACCATCGATCCGCTGATGTACAAGGTCATCTGGTGGGGCCTCGGCCATTCCACGCAGCAGGTGAACGTGTCCGCCCATGTCGCGGTCTGGTACGCGATCGCCGCGCTCACGCTCGGGGCCAAGCCGCTGTCGGAGAAGGTGAGCCGCACGGCCTTCCTGCTCTACATCCTGTTCCTCCAGCTCGCCTCCGCCCATCACCTGCTCGCCGAGCCCGGCATGAGCGCGAGCTGGAAGATCGTGAACACCAGCTACATGATGTACCTCGCCGTGCTCGGCTCCCTGATCCACGGCCTGACCGTGCCCGGCGCGATCGAGGCCGCCCAGCGCCGCAACGGCTACAACAAGGGCGTCTTCGAGTGGCTGCGCAAGGCGCCCTGGGGCAATCCCGCCTTCTCGGGCATGTTCCTTTCGCTCGTGATGTTCGGCTTCATCGGCGGCATTTCGGGGGTCGTGCTCGGCACCGAGCAGCTCAACGTGCTCATGCACAACACCATCTACGTGCCCGGGCACTTCCACGGCACGGTGGTGGCCGGCACGACGCTCGCCTTCATGGCGATCACCTACTACGTGCTGCCGCTCGTCTTCCAGCGCGACATCGTCTGGCCGAAGCTCGCCCGCATCCAGCCCTACATCTTCGCGCTGGGGGTCGCCGGCATCTCGCTCTTCATGATGGGAGCCGGCACACTCGGGGTGCCGCGGCGGCACTGGGACATCAACTTCACCGACGCGACCCTTCCCTTCGAGCTGCCGTCCGGCGCCTTCCTGATGATGGGGCTGAACGGCGTCTCCGCGGTCATCGCCGCGATCGGCGGCGGGCTCTTCGTGCTGATCGTCGTGGCGACGGTCCTCTGGGGCAAGCGCCTCGACCGCGGCGAGGCTCCGCTCACCTTCCCGCTGCACTCCGGCGCGAAGGTCGTCGGCGAATACGGCGGGCACGCGACCGTGAAGCTGCCCGGCACGATCGTACTCGTCGGCATCTTCTTCGCCTCCTTCGTCCTCTACTACTTCGTCAACTGGAAGTACCTCTCCGAGCTGTGGCTCTTCCGCTGAGACGAAGGACAGGAGAAACCGCCATGCTCGCCGCGCTGAGAGTGACCACCTCCCTCCTGAAGCTCAGGATCGGGACCACCATCGCGGCGAGCGCGCTCGCGGGCCTGGCGGTGACGCCCGGCCCGGCAC
>JAEZEK010000491.1 GCA_023417735.1 Pseudomonadota bacterium
CTCTTGAGGCTGGAGAGGACGCCCTGCGCGTAGCGGGCCTTGCCGCGCTGGTCGGGGTCGGTGAACAACGCCTCGGCCGGCCCGGAGAGGCCGCGAAGGGCCGTGATCAGGTTCTCGATCTCGAAGGAAACCGAGTTCGCGATCCAGCCCTTGTCGGCCGGGAGCAGCGTCATGATGTCGGACTTCGCGACGAATTCCTGGAGGCCCAGGGCGCTCGCGACGAGGTACTCGGCCGTCGCGCCGGAGCGGTGATAGGGCGCGAGCTGCGGTCGTGCGCTCGCGGCGTCCTCGCCGAGCGCAGGACGGATGCGCTGGTCGGCCATCTGCTCGACCCCGGTGAGGATCGCCTTCAGGAGCTCGGTCAGCGTCTCGGCGCGGCTCCGGTAGACCGGGTTCTCAGGCCCCGGTCGCGCCATCAGGCGGCTCCAGCCGTTCTGGCCGAGCCAGCCGTCGCGGGCCTCGGCTGCCAGCGACGCGAGGTTCTTGCCGACGGCCGCCGCAAGCTGGCAGCGGTACGCGGCAGCGGGGTCGGAGAGCGGCAGATCGCTTTCGAACAGGAGGATCTCGAGCGCCGGCAGGCCCTGCACCGCCGCGCTCTGGCTCTTCAGCGCCCCCTGCTGGAGGAGAACGGGGGCTTCCCGCGTGAGCATCTGGCGGATCTGCCGGCGCGCCACGCCGCGGGGATCCGGCCAGAAGGCGAAGCGCTCGTAGCGGCCCTCGTCGGAGAGCGGGCCGAAGCGAAGGAAGTCGACGCGCGCCCAGGCCCGGACCAGGTCCCGGAACCGCGCCTGGCTCTGCTCGATGCCCTCCTCGTCCGGCTCCGTGCAGCTCGCCTCGAGCCGCGCGGCCGTGTTCGAGGCGGTCTCCGCCAGGCGTTGGAAGGCGGGCACGATCACCCTTGTCACCGCCTTCTCGACGATCGCCGCCTGGGTCGCCTCGTCCGCCTCAGCGGCGAGGGCCGGGCCCGCCAGGATCGCCAGCAGCGAGAGAAGTCCGAGGACGGGCGCCAGGACGGCAGTCATAGGCTCTCCAGATAGGCGAGGAGCGCGGCCCGGTCAGCCGCCTCCATCGACAGGAACAGATCCCGCGCGCGCCCGCCCTCGCCGGCATGCGCCAGGATCGCCGCTTCGACACTAGCCGCGCTGGCGTCGTGGAGATAGCGCCTGCTTCCATCCTTCGCGGCGAGGCCGGCGAGCGACGGCGTCCGCCATTCCGATGTAGCCGCCCCACCCTCCGCCATGCCGTCGTCGAGACGGTCGCCCATGTCGTGCAGGAGAAAGTCGGTGAAAATGCGTACGGCCCTCCCGCTGCCGTCCGGGAGCTCGGGCACGTGGCAGGCAGCGCAGCCCGCGCGGGCGAAGAGCTTCGCACCGGCGGGATCCGCGCCGCTTCGGGAAGGCGCATCGAGTCCGCGGAGGAATTCGGCGACGAGGTCCACGATCTCCGCCGAGATCTCGTGGCCGCCGAGCAGCGCACTCTCGCCGGTGGGAGCGGCGAGGCAGTCGGGCTCGTCCGGCGTGCAGTCGCCGTGCGGGTGCGGCGCGGCCGGGCTCGACAGGCCGAGATCGAGCGCGAACGCCTCCGCGACCTGGCCGGAGAGGGTGGCGCCCTCCCCCTTCCAGCCGAAGCGCCCGACGCGGGGGCCGTCCGGCGTGGCGACCATTCGCGGCCGGCCCGAGATCCCGTCGCCGTCCAGGTCCTCCGGGTCGGCGAGAGCGAGGATCGCGGCCTCGGCTACCCGCTCGCGATCCCCGATGCCGCGAAGCGACGGGGCGGCCCGGAGGGACCATCGGGTCCCTTCCGAAAGCGGCCCCCTGTGGAGTTCCGGAACCACCGTCAGCCCGCCGCCGGATTCGGGCGCGAGCCTCAGCCGCCCTTCCGCGGCGAGGCCCGGAACGGCCTGGTCCTGGAGCTGCCGGCCGTAGACGGGATCGCCACCGCCATCGTCCGTGCCGAACCGGAGCACCAGGCCGCGGGCTTCCAGCGTGCCGTCCGGTCGGCTGCCGAACCGGGCGCCGCCGCCGCCTGAATGGCAGCCGGTGCAGGCGCGCGCATTGAAGAGGGGTCCGAGACCATCGGCCGCGTCCGTGGAGGCCGGCGCCGGCACCCAGAGGCGCTCGAACAGGGCGCGGCCGAGGACGCGATCCAGTCCGGAATCGGCGATCGCGGCGGGCGTGACCGCTGCCAGTGTGGCGATGCCCGCCAGTGCGGCGATGAACGGGGCGCGCAGCAGCGGGCCCTTGCGCCGGCTTGCGCTCATGCGACCCGCAGGATGCCCATCATGCCGGTCTCCTGGTGCTCGATGATGTGGCAGTGGAACATCCAGTCGCCCGGATTGTCGGCGACGAACGCCACCTCCACGCGCTCCTTGGGAAGGAGCAGGACGGTGTCGGCGTGGTGGACGGGGAGATCGCGCTTGTTCGAGCCGAGCACCTTGAACGTGTGGCCGTGAATGTGGATGGGATGGATGTGCGGCGTCGTGTTCACCAGCGTGAAGGCGTAGCTCCGCCCTCGGTCGAGCGTCGCGAGCGGCGGCGGCACGGTGCTGTGGTCCTGCCCGGGCCAGGCCTCTTTGTTGATCGCCCAGAAGGTCTGCGGCGTGAGGCAGATGTCGCCGATGAACTGGCCCGCATCCGGCGCCTCGGCCGGACCGGCGGAGGGGGCTCCGGCCGCATTCGAGAAATCGAAGCGCAGGTGCTCGGCCCGGCCGAGATCGGCCTCGGGTATCGCGGCGGCGCGAAGCGGCGCAGGGTCGAACGGGCCTCCGCGCCGGGCCGGACCTTCCGAGCGGAACGCCGCGAGCGGCACCGGGTCGGGCGCGTAATAATCGTAGAGCACGGCCGTCCCGCCCGGCGCGGGCGAGCGCATGACGATGTCGAGCCGGGTCGCCGGGCTCGCCCACCAGGCCTTGGTTGAGAATGGGGGAACGGCGATCCCGTCGACGGCGACGATCGCCCAGTCCGCGCCTTCGATGCCGAACTGCACCATGCGCGCGGCGTCCACGTTCAGCACGCGGAGCCGGACGTCCGCGCCGGCGGGCACCGCCAGCGTCGGCCGCTCCTCTCCGTTCACGCTCCTGACGTTGCCGAAGGTGCCGCGCCGGGCCGCGCCCTCCTGGGTGAAGAACGGCCCGAGCGTGCCGTCGGCCCGGATGGCCCAGTCCCTGACGACCAGCAGGCGCTCGGCATCGTAGGGTTCCGTCTCGTCGCCCTCCACGACGAGCACGCCGGAGAGGCCGCGGCCGAGCTGCTCGGCGGTGTTGCAGTGCGTGTGGAAGAAGAACGTGCCGGTGTCCGGCGGCGCGAAGGAATAGTCGAAGGCCTGGCCCGGCCGGACCGGCTCCTGGGTCACATAGGGGACGCCGTCCTGGTCGTTGGGCAGCCTGATGCCGTGCCAGTGGACGCTGATGTGCTCTTTCCGCCGGGCGAGCGCGTTCTCCACCCGCGCCTCGAGCCGTTCCCCCTGCTTCAGCCTGATGACCGGCGGGAAGCCGGCGTCGGAGAAGGTCCAGAGCGGCAGCGCGCGCCCGCCGAAGCAGGGCAGCGCCGTCGGACGCTCGGCCGCGACGAGCCGGACCGCCTTCACGC
>JAEZEK010000013.1 GCA_023417735.1 Pseudomonadota bacterium
GCCGCATGGGCGGGCCGAACAAGCTGCTCGCGACCTTCGGCGGCGAGCCGCTCGTGCGCCGGAGCGCCGCCGCCGCGCTCGCCTCGCGCGCCTCGCCGGTCGTGGTGGTCACGGGCCACATGCGCGACCGGATCGAGGGGGCGCTCGCCGGGCTCGACGTCGCGACGGTCCACAACGCGGACTATGCCGAGGGGCTCGCCACCTCCCTGAGGGCCGGCATCTCCGCGCTGCCGGCAGATGCGGCCGGGGCAATCGTCTTGCTCGCCGACATGCCCGGCATCACGACCCCGATCATCGACCGGCTGATCGCCGCGCTCGACCCGGACCGTCCCGGCATCGTGCTCCCGACCGTCGAGGGCAAGCGCGGCAACCCGGTGCTCTGGTCGCGCCACTTCTTCCCGGAGCTTCTGGCGACGTCCGGCGATGTCGGCGCGCGGCACCTGATTGCACGCCACGCGGACGCCGTGCGGACGGTCGAGATCGGGCCGGCCGCCGGACTCGACGTCGACACGCCGGAGGCGTTGCGGGATGCGGGCGGGACGCTTGCGGACGCCGGTCCTCGGGAATGAAGGCGACGGCCGGCGCAAGGAGGATGCGAACCATGATACGCCTCGCACTGGCCCTGGGCCTCGTCTCGGCGGGGCCGGCGCTCGCCGATCCGATCGCGGAGGGCGCGCGCTTCGCCGAGGAGAACTGCGCCCGCTGCCACGCCGTCGGAACGAGCGACGAGAGCCCGCTGCCGGAGGCGCCGGCATTCCGGACGCTCTCGCAGCGCTACCCGGTCGAGCAGCTGGCGGAGGCGCTCGCGGAAGGCATCGTGACGGCGCACCCCGACATGCCGGAGTTCCAGCTGGAGCCGGCGCAGATCGAGGCCTTTCTCGCCTATCTGGAAAGCGTCCAGACGCGCTGACCGGCCGACGCGGCGGCTGGCGGGAGGCGCTCGGACGTGTCGGCCTTCCGCCGCGGCATCTTGATTCCGCCGGGGCAGGGCGCGAGGCTCCGCCCTGCTTCTCGGAGAACGGCATGCCCTACGACGCCAAGCACGGCACGACGGTGAAGCTGCGCTCGCAGCTCTGGTTCGACAACCCCGACGATCCCGAAATGACGGCGCTCTACATCGAGCGCTACATGAACTGGGGCCTGACGCGCGCGGAGCTCCAGTCCGGCAAGCCCCTCATCGGCATCGCCCAGTCGGGCTCCGACCTCGCGCCTTGCAACCGGCACCACATCGGGCTCGCCGAGCGGGTCCGGGAAGGCATTCGCGAGGCGGGTGGAATCGCCTTCGAGTTCCCGGTCCATCCGATCCAGGAGACCGGCCGGCGGCCGACGGCGGCGCTCGACCGCAACCTCGCCTATCTGGGTCTGGTGGAGACGCTGTTCGGCTATCCCATCGACGGCGTCGTGCTGACGACCGGCTGCGACAAGACCACGCCGTCCCAGCTGATGGCCGCGGCGACCGTGAACATCCCCGCCATCGCGCTCTCCGTCGGGCCGATGCTGAACGGCTGGTACCGCGGCGCGCGCACCGGGTCCGGCACGATCAAGTGGCTCGCCAAGAAGCTGAAGGCGGCGGGCGAGATCGATTGGCCGCAATATTTCGAGCTCGTCGCCTCCTCGGCCCCGTCGCCCGGCTTCTGCAACACGATGGGGACGGCCACGACCATGAACGCGCTCGCCGAGGCGCTCGGCATGATGCTGCCCGGCGGCGCCGCCATCCCCGCGCCGCACAAGGAGCGCGCGCAGGTCGCCTACCTCACCGGCCGGCGCATCGTGGAGATGGTGCTGGAGGATCTCACGCCGGCGAAGATCATGACGCGCGCGGCGTTCGAGAACGCCATCGTGGTGAACTCCGCGATCGGCGGCTCCACCAACGCGCCGATCCACCTCAATGCCATCGCGCGCCATCTCGGGCTCGAGCTCACCAACGAGGACTGGGAGCGGATTGGCCACCACGTGCCGCTCCTCGTCGACCTGCAGCCGGCGGGGCGCTTCCTCGGGGAGGACTTCCACCGCGCCGGGGGCGTGCCGGCCGTCGTCGCCGAGCTGATCGAGGCCGGCCTGCTGCCGCATCCGGGCGCGCCGACCGTCAATGGCGGCACGATCGGCGGGAACTGTGCGGGCCGGCGCAGCTGGGACCGCGAGGTGATCCGCTCCCACGAGGAGCCGATCCTCGCCGATGCGGGCTTCCTCAACCTCAAGGGCAATCTGTTCGGCTCGGCGATCATGAAGACGAGCGTGATCTCCGAGACCTTCCGCGCCCGTTTCCTGTCGGACCCGGCCGACCCGAACGCTTTCGAGGGTCCCGTCGTGGTCTTCGACGGGCGCGAGGACTACCATGCCCGCATCAACGACCCGGCGCTCGGGATCGACGAGCACACCATCCTGGTCATGCGCGGTGCTGGCCCGATCGGGTATCCGGGCGGCGCCGAGGTCGTGAACATGCAGCCGCCCGACGCGCTGCTCCAGGAAGGGATCATGGAACTGCCCTGCATCGGGGACGGCCGGCAGTCCGGCACGTCGGGTTCGCCCTCGATCCTGAACGCCTGCCCCGAGGCGGCGGTCGGCGGCGGCCTGGCGCTGCTGAGGACCGGCGACCGCATCCGTATCGACCTGAACCGGCGCGAGGCGAACGTCCTGCTGCCGGACGGGGAGCTCGCGGAGCGCCGGCGGGCGCTCGAGGGCGCGCTCGCCGACGGGCCGCTCTCCTACGTGCCGCCGAGCCAGACGCCGTGGCAGGAGATCCACCGGGCGCTCGCCGACCAGTTCGACGGCGGGATGGTGCTGAAGCCCGCCGTGAAGTATCGCGACGTCGGGCACCGCTTCACGCCCCGGGACAACCACTGACATGAGCGATACCGCCGAGCCAGCCTCCCGCTTCCGCGCCCTTCACGCGCGCGAGCGCCTGTTCGTCATGCCCAATCCCTGGGATGCCGGCACGGCGAAGCTGCTTGCGGATTTCGGCTTCGAGGCGCTCGCGACCTCCTCGGCCGCACTCGCCTGGTCGCTCGGAAAGCCCGACGCGGTCGGGGCCGTGACCCGGGACGAGGCGATCGCCCACGCGGCCCTGCTGCATCGCGCCACCGGGCTGCCCATCAACGGCGATTTCGAATCGGGCTACGGCGCCACGCCGCACGAGGTCGCCGAGACGGTGCGCCGCGCGATCGATGCCGGCGTCGCGGGCTGCTCGATCGAAGACCAGGACCAGTCGGCCGGCGACGGCGCGCTCTATCCGCTCGCGGAGGCGGCGCGGCGCTTCGAGGCCGCCCGCGAGGCGGTCGCCCGGTCGGGCTCTTCCTTCGTCCTGACGGGGCGTTGCGAGGCGTTCTTCGCAAAGGGCGTGGACCCGCTGAAGGAGGCCGTCCGGCGCCTGAAGCTCTACGAGGCGGCGGGCGCCGACGTGGTCTACGCGCCGGGGCTGACGCAGGAACACGAGGTGGCCGAGATCGTCGGCGCGGTCGCCGTGCCGGTCAACGTCCTGGGCGGGCTCGGCGGCGTTTCCGACGACATCCCGGCGCTCGAGCGGCTCGGCGTGCGCCGCGTCTCCATCGGATCCGGGCTCGCCAAGACGGCTCTCGGGGCGTTCCTGCGGGCAGCGGGCGCGCTCGCCGACCGCCGGATCGACTTTGCCGGCGCCGCCGCTTCCTCAACGCTGAACGGCGCCTTCTCGAGGCCGCGCGACGATGACGACGAAGACTGAGGATCTCGCCGGCTGGTCGCCGTGCCGGCTTCCGGGCAACGAGCCCATGCGCGGCGAGCGCGTGGAACTCGTCGCCCTCGATGCCGATGTGCATTGGCGCGACCTCTGGGATGCGACGGGCGGTGCCGGCGGCCGCGCGATCTGGACCTACATGCCGATCGGCCCGTTCGACGGGGAGGCGGACTTCCGCGAAGGCATCGCGTGGATCGCCGATCGTCCCGACTGGGTCGCCTTCGCCATTCTCGAGCGGACCACGGGAAGGGCGTTCGGGACGGCGAGCTACATGCGGCTCGATCCGGCCAACGGCGTCGGCGAGGTCGGCTGCATCGTCTACGGCGAGGGGCTCCGCCGCCGGCCGGGGGCCACCGAGGCCATGCTGCTGATGGCGCAGCGCATCTTCGACGAGCTCGGCTATCGCCGCTACGAGTGGAAATGCGATACGCACAACCTGCCGTCGCGGGCGGCCGCGGCGCGGCTAGGCTTCACCTATGAGGGAACCTTCCGGCAGCACATGGTGGTGAAGCGCCGCAACCGCGACACTGCCTGGTTCTCCATGATCGACCGCGAGTGGCCGGCGATCCGTGCCGGGATGGAGGCGTGGCTCTCCGACCTGGACGAGGACGGGCGGCAGCGCCTGTCGCTCTCGGAACGCATTGCCGCCGAGCGTGCGACGCATGCCGGACGGGCCGACGGATGACGCATCAGCACGACCACGCCTGCCTGCACGAGGGACACGAGCACGGGTCGGGGCACGACAGCCACGATCATGGACACGGGCACGGGCATGGCCACGGGCACGACCATGCCGTGACCGCCGGGGCGGGCAACAAGAACCGCATTCTCGCCGCAGCGATCCTCACCGCCGGGTTCATGCTGGTCGAGGTCGCGGGCGGGCTCTGGACCGGCTCGCTGGCGCTCTTGGCGGATGCCGGCCACATGCTCACGGATTCCGTCGCGCTCGCGCTCGCCTATTTCGCCTATCGCATGAGCGAGCGGCCGGCCAGCGAACGCATGACCTACGGCTTCGACCGGCTGAAGATCCTCGTGGCCTATACGAACGGCCTCACCATCTTCCTGATCGCGCTGTGGATCGTGGTGGAGGCGGCGCAGCGCTTCTCGCAGCCGGCGGAGGTGCTCGCCGGGCCGATGCTGGCGATCGCCGCCACGGGTCTCGCCGTGAACGTTGCGGCCTTCGCCATCCTGCACGGCGGCGACCGCTCGTCCCTCAATCTGAGGGGCGCGCTCCTCCACGTGATGGGCGACCTGCTGGGCTCGCTCGCGGCGATCATGGCGGCGGGCATCATCCTGGCCACCGGCTGGACGCCGGCCGACCCGCTCCTCTCGCTGCTGGTGGCGGCGCTCCTGCTGCGGAGCGCATGGATGCTCTTGCGGGAATCCGGGCTGATCCTGCTCGAGGGCGCGCCCGCGCAGACCGATCGGAAGGCGGTCGCCGACGATCTGCTGGAGGCCGCCGACGGGGTCTGCGACATCCACCACATGCACGTCTGGACGCTGGACGGGCGCCAGCAGCTCGCCACGCTGCATGCGCGTATCGTCGAGGGCGCGGATGCGGACAGCGTCGTTGCCACGCTGAAGGACCGCCTCGATCGACGCCACGGCATCCGGCATGCGACCATCGAGATCGAGTACGGCGCCTGTGCCGACGCACCGCGGCCGGCCGGGCAGGCGCATACGGGAGAAGGTCGATGAAGGATTACGGGCCGGCAATCGCGGCCGGGGTCATCCTTGCGGGAACCGCGGTCGTCCTGCTCCTGATGCCCAGGCTCATGGCGGCCGTCGCCGGCGGCGGACCATGGGCCGGCCTTGCGGTCGCCCTCGCCGCGATGCTGGCCTTCTTCGGCGTGTTCTGGCTGCGGGCCCGCTACAAGGCCCGGCGGCCCGGGGCGC
>JAEZEK010000025.1 GCA_023417735.1 Pseudomonadota bacterium
GGGCCGACCAGTCCGAGCCGCTCCATCCAGAACGACCTCACGCGGGACGGGTCGCCGATCCGGAGCGCCGTCGCCTGGCCGGCAAGGGCAAGCTCCCGCGCCCTGGCCCGATCCTCGACCAGGCCCAGGACCGCTTCAGCCCATGCCTCCGGCCCGTCGGGCAGCAGGAGCCCGTCCGCGCCGTGGCGGATCACGCCGGCATAGGGCGCCCGCGCGCTGTAGAGCCCGGCGGCCCGCAGCTGCGCGACGTCCAGGATCTTGCTCGTGGAGCGCGCGCGGTTGAAGGCCGTGTCGCGCAGGGGCGCGAGCGCGATGTCATAGCAGTCCCGCGCCAGACGCCGCCGGAACGCCGGCCACGCGACCTGCCGCTCGTGCCGGAGGTTCGGCAATCCGGCGAGCGCGGCGGGTGCCCGGTCGCCCAGGAAGGTCGTGACGACGACGTCCGGCCGCCGCGCCACGACAGATCGTATCGACGCGGCAATCATGCCGACGTCCTCCGCATGCGAGCCGGTGGCCGGGATGACGATGCGCGCCGGCTCGGAGAGGTCTCCCCGCGGCGGCGCGAGCCGCGGCGCAGGGAGGCACGGCGCGAGCAGGGCGCCCGGTATAGGCTTCAATCGGTCGAGAATCGCCTGCGACGGCGCGACGACGGTCGTCGCAACCCCGAGGATCCGGGGCAGGACCTCGTCGCGGAAGCGGGCGAGCCGCCGGCGATAATCCTCCGGCAGGCCCAAATCGGCGTCGAGCGCCCAGAGATCGTCGTCGAGGAGGTAGAAGACCTCGCGCGCGCGCCCGGCGGACCGCAGCGCGGCCCCATCGGCGTATCGCAGGATCACCAGGGCGTCCCCGCACCGGAAGGCGGTCCGGCCGACCGGCACGAGCGGGCGCGTGCGCTGCCACGGCCAGTCCCGGATCAGATCGCCGAGGGCGAACCGGAAGTAGAGGTCGACGGTCGGTATCGGCGCAAAGCCAGCTCGGCGCATCGACCGCAATCCTCCTCGCGCACCCCCGGCGACCGGGACAGGCGCGGCTGCGCCGACGGCTGCGGAGACGTTTCTGATTCCCTCTTGCCACAATTGGGCTTGCCCGGGCGGAGCGAAGTTGGCGGGATAGCGTCGTCCCGCGCCATTCGCAGGCCGGGAAGCCCGGAAACCCGTCACTTTCGTGGCAAAACTGCAACATGGATTTGCAAAGGCCGCGGCGGTCCCAAGAAGGCGTTGCTCCGGGGACCGGGATGAATAGTGTCACCTCAGGCAGCCGATCGGCGGCCACTGTTCCACAGCGGACAGAGAGGGGCAGGGGGCCAAACTTTCCGACCGGACGGCTGTTCGGGGCCAGGAGAGAAACTCTCTTCCCATTCAACTTGGACTGGAGGTCTAGTAATGAACCTTAAGAGCCTTCTCTTCGGCTCGGCGGCCACGCTGATGGTCGTCACCGGGGCACAGGCCGCCGACCTTCCCGTTGCGGCCGAGCCGGTCGACTACGTTCGGGTCTGCGATGCCTTCGGCACCGGCTTCTACTACATCCCGGGAACCGAGACCTGCCTGAAGGTCGGCGGCCGGGTGCGTGTGGAAGCGCACTACACCGAGGGGCCGCGGAACGGCTTCAACAACTACACGACCCGCGCCCGCGGCTACGTGACGTTGGACGCCCGCACGCAGAGCGACATCGGTCTCGTTCGCGCCTACGTGAACATGGCCATGACGGTCGGCCCGTCGAATGCCGTGAACTACCCGAACGCCAACCAGATCGCCACGGGCGCCTGGCTGTGGGAAGCCTTCGTTCAGATCTCGAACGACATGGGCACCTTCACCGCCGGTCACACCGCGTCGCAGTTCGACTTCTGGGGCACCAACCTCTACGCGACCCGCGTCGGCATCGACGATCCGACCTCGGAAGCCACGCTCTTCGCCTACAGCTTCAACGTCGGCAACGGCGTGTCGGCGACCCTGTCGTTCGAAGACGCCGCCTCGATCGGCCGTCATAACGGCATCGTCGGCAGCGGCAACGGCGGCCAGCGCTACCCGGACGTCGTCGCGAACGTCCGCATCGACCAGGGTTGGGGCTCCGCCCAGATCATGGGTGCGCTGCACAACGTGCGCTCCAGCGTCGCCGCCATCGGCAGCGAGCTCGGCTGGGCGGTCGGCGCCGGCCTCAGCGTGAAGGTCCCGGGCACGGGCATCAGCTTCGACTCGCAGGGCACGTACGCCCGCGGCGCTTCGGGCTATGCCTCCTCGCTCGGCCAGCCGGACGCAGCCGTCAACGCAGCCGGCACGAACCTCGACCTCTACGACGTGTGGTCGATCCGCGCCGGCCTGAGCGCCGACATCACCTCGACGATCGGCGTCGCTATCGACGCGTCCTACACGGACACCGATGCGCCGGCAGTCGTCGGCCGCGCCGGCGACTTCCAGGATTGGGGCGTGGGCGGCCACATCGAGTGGCGTCCGGTTCGCGGCCTGATCATCGGCGGCGAGGTTGCCTACAACCGCACCAACCCGCGCGTCGGGCCGGATGCGGACATCTGGGGCGGCATGATCCGCGTGCAGCGGACCTTCTGATCCTCAGGTCAGATCGATCCAAGGGAGCCCGGCCTTGCGCCGGGCTCTTTCTTTTTGAAGGCGTGGGACAGCGGCGCTAAGCGTCGGGATCGCCGGACCGCACTGCTCCCGGGGGCGCGCGCTGCGGCTCCCGTGGCAGGGACGGCGTTCGGGCATCGGGCGAGCGGCAGCCAACCCGATCGAGACCGGCCGGGGCAGAGATGGGTCGGAGCGGCCGAAGCCGATGCTGCAGGCCAATGGTCTCTGGAGATCGGCCAGACTGGGGCGTTGCCCCTCTCGCGCTCGCAAAGCCTGGAGCCTCGGCGATATTCCGCATGCGCGCGGAAAGGCGGGCGGGTTCCCCGTGGGCTTCTCGCGCCTCACGCCCTCGACGACTGCGACGTGCGTAGCGGGGGTCTCGCGACGCTCGGCCGCCGCTATGGGGGTCTGCCGGCGCCGATGGAGCACGGGCGGACGGCCCTGCCGGTCGCGATCACGGCGGTCCGCCAAGAGGTTCTCGTTGCCTGACCGGAGGCGGGGATCCTGGCGCTCGTTGCCGAGGCGGGCCGGGAATGGGACCCGACCTGCCCCGCCTTCGACCGGGCCGAGCGGCTGGGTAAGGCGGCGAGCTCGGCGCGGGTGCGGGAGCCGATCCGCGGCCGCCCCCCGCGAGGGCTTTCGGCCCCATGCCCGTCACCTCGAGGCCCGGGCGATCGCGCACCGACGGGCGAGGCGGAGCGGGCGGGGGGCTGACCGCCCCGCCGCGAATCAGCCGCCGACGGGCACGCCGCGCATGAGATCCTCGGTGAGCGACAGCGGCTTGCCGAGGCGCGAGCGGTAGACCTGCAGGTTCTCCATCACCTTCTGGACGTAGTCGCGCGTCTCGTCGAACGGGATCCGCTCGATCCAGTCGACGGGATCGACCGTGCCGCCGCGCGGATCGCCGTAGTTCGCGACCCAGCGGATGGCGCGGCCGGGGCCGGCATTGTAGCCCACGAAGGTGAGGATGTAGGACCTGCGCAGCCGGCCCAGGAGGTCGCCGAGATGCTCGGCCCCGAGCGTGGCGTTGTAGTGCGGGTCGGACAGGCGGTGCAGCGCGAACGGCATGTTGATGGAGCGCGCGGTCGCCTCGGCCGTCGCCGGCATCAGCTGCATCAGGCCCTGGGCGCCGACATGGCTCCTGGCGGTCGGGTTGAACGCGCTCTCCTGCCGCGCCACCGCATAGACGAGCGCCCGGTCGACGCTGTTCGGCACCTTCACCTGCGCCGGCACCCCGATGAAGGGCGCCAGCGCCGCCACCGGAATGCCGCGGCTGTCCGCGAGCTTGCCGGCGGCCATCGCCGTGTGCGGCTGGCCGATCCTGCGCGCGAGCGTCGCCGTCAGGGACAGCTGGCCGGGGGAGTCCAGCGTCGAGCCGAGCGCGCGGATGAAGATGCCGGCGCGGTCGGCGTGTCCCGCAGCCGCGAGCCTTCGGACCGCCTTGGCAAGCTCGTTGGAGGCGAAGCCCACCCGGTCGCTCGCGGAGGGGCGGCTGATCCGCTCCAGGCCCGTGTTCTTCAGGCCCATCTTCTCGCGGGCGAGCTGCCCGTAGAAGGTGGCGCCGTAAGTGGCGGCCTTGTCGTAGGCGAGGCGGGCGGAGAGGGGGCGCTCCTGGGCCTCGAAGGCGCGGGCGAGCCAGTAGGCCGCGCGCGCCGAGGTCCGCGCCATCCCGGCGATCTCAGAGAGTTTGCGGAAATGCGCCTCGGCCACGCTCGGACGGTCCAGGAAGCGGAGCGCATACCAGCCGGCGTGGAACTCGGCCTCGGCACGGTCGCGGGCCGATTCGGCATGATGGCCGGCGACGACCTCGTAGGCGAGCTCCGGCATGTTGCGGTCGAGCAGCTGGCGCGAGAGGTCGCGCCGCTCGTCCCACCAGCGGTCGCCGTCGCCGAGATGCGCCTCGTCGCCGTCCACCGCGAGCATGATCTGCGCGGCCGCGAGCGGCTTGTCGGCGCGCCTGAGCAGCCTGATCTGGGCGAAGCTGTAGAGCGGGTCCTGCAGGAACCGGCTCGAGACGCCCTTGAGGAGCGTGGGTCCCTCGTCGCGGCGGTCGAGGACGGCCGTCACCGCACGGGCGAACTGGTCGTAGCCGGCCCCGAGCCGCTGCGCCTGGTCTATCGCATC
Organism: Pseudomonadota bacterium; assembly: GCA_023417735.1. Taxonomy (GTDB): domain Bacteria; phylum Pseudomonadota; class Alphaproteobacteria; order Rhizobiales; family Afifellaceae; genus Propylenella. Next base: position 4,704 of record JAEZEK010000025.1, read on the forward strand.
CTGGGTGCGCCCGGCGAGCACGAGCTGGCGGAAGCGGCCGAGATGATCGGCGCGGGTGAGGTAGTCCGGAAAGTTGACCACGATCTTGGCGGCCACCGTCCGCGACACCTTCTTGTCGCGCCAGAGCTCCCGGACGATGGCCTCCGCCTTCGCCTCGTCGCCATGCGCCTGCAGCGCGCCGGCATAGGCGAGCTTCGCGCCCGTCGTCACGGGCGGCGCCTCGGCGAAGAAGGCGAGGATCTCGCCGCGCGAAGGATTGGAGCGGAACAGCGCCTCCTCGGCGCGCTGGGCTATGCGATCGGCGTCGGGCCAATCGGCATGGCCGTCGACGAGGGCACGGATCTCGCGCGCGGAAAGGCCGGAATTCGGCGCGCGCGCCACCCACCAGGTGACCAGCCTGCGGTCGAACTCGCTCGGCAGCGCCGCCGCGAGCCGGAGCGCGCGGGGATAGTCGTCGGCGCTGACGGCGTCGAGGGCGGCCTTCAGCCGAAGGTCGGGGTCGAAGCCGTAGTACGGCGCGCTCGGCGCGGCGTTGCGGGCGAAGGTCGCGCGTACCGCGGGCGCAGCGGCACTATCGGATGCCGCGGCGCTCAGCGCCGCCAGCC
>JAEZEK010000063.1 GCA_023417735.1 Pseudomonadota bacterium
GCCGAGGCGCTCGGCGAGGCCGAACCGCGCCTGGCCGGTCACGATCCGCGGCATCGGAACGGCGGAGGCGGAAACGAGCGAGGCGAGCCGGCTGGTGAGGTCGCTGCGGATCTCCGGCGCGGCATTGTGCGGTCGCCGCAGGGCATCGGCGAGCGCGCAGCCCTCCTGGATCGCCGCTTTCCCGATCCCGAGCCCCGCCTCGTTCAGGGCCGCCACCGCCGCCGCGATGACGTCCGGATAGGTTTCGTTGGCGATCGGCAGGGCCTGGGCGCGCGGCCATGCCCGCCCGGTGATGCGCTCGGCGCGGTCGATGTATTCGCGCCCTTGCGTCGCCACGATCCGCTCGAAATCGACGAGCGCCACCCGCTCGCGCCCGAACGCCGCAGCCAGCCGGTCGGCGAGCGTGCGGAAGGACAGGCCCGCCGGATCGAGGCTCGCGGCGAAGGCCTCCGGCGGCCGGACGTCGCCGACGCTCAGGCGGAACTTGTAGGCGGAGGCGAGGAACCGCCTCGGCTCGCGAAGCGTGACGAGCACGTGGATCTCGGCCTCGGGCAGCGCCCGCCGCAGGATGGCCGAGCCGGCGTCGAGGCCCGCCATCAGGCGCGGCCGCACGCCGGGCATGGGGCCGAACAGGTTCTCCTCGCTGACGACCAGCCAATCGCTCCGGCGCGCGGCGGCGGCGACGTAGTCGCGCAGCCGCGCCTCCAGCCGCTCTGCCCCGGCGGCCATGGGTGACGTGCGCGCCGCGTTCCGTGCGAGCGCCCCGAAAGGCGTGCCGGGCGTGGACGCCGGCGTCAGCACGGCAATTCCGGCGTCTGCGAGGTTCGCCCGCTCGGCCTCCAGCCAGAACTGGAAGGCGGTCGTCGCGCAGCGGTGCAGGCCGGCATGGAGAAGGATGTTCATGCGGGCCGAGAATTCAGCCTCCGGCGGCAAAGTCCAGTGCGGACCTCGCCCGCTACCGCCACATGGCGCGCATCCGCTCGCGGATGTCCACCGGCGGGCCCGTCCGCGCGCCCTCGGAAGCCGGCGCCCCCGATGCCAGCGGCCAGGCCGAGAGCGCGAACGCGTCGAGGATCGCGTCCGGGATGAAGCGCGTGCGCGCCGCATAGACGTGCCGATCCCCGCGCGCAGCCTGGCCGTGCGTGAAGAAGCGCTGCGGCATGACGAGGTGGAGATCGTCCTTCGCCCGCGTCATGGCGACGTAGAGGAGCCGGCGCTCCTCTTCGAGGTCCTCGGTCGTGCCGGTGCCGAGGTCGGAGGGTATGCAGCCGTCGACGGCGTTGAGGACGAAGACGGACGTCCATTCCTGCCCTTTTGCCGAGTGGATGGTGGACAGGATGAGATAGTCCTCGTCGCGCAGCGGAACGCCGGCCTCGTCGCTGGTGGCGTCCGGCGGATCGAGCGTCAGCTCGGTCAGGAACTTCTCGCGCGACGGATAGCCGGCGGCGATCTGCTCCAGTTGCAGGATGTCGGCGCGGCGCAGGGCGGAATCCTCGTGGAGCCGGTCGAGGTGGGGCTCGTACCAGCGCCGCGCCCGCTCGATCTCGGCCGGCCACCCCGCCCGATTCAGGTCCGTCATCCGGCCGAGGAATGCCGGCCAGTCCGCGGCCGCGCGCGATGGCGGCGTATACGCCGCCAGGGCCTTCGGCGCGTCGCCCCCGGCCGCGGCCGCATCCACGATCTTCGCGGCGTTTGCCGGCCCGATCCCCGGCAGGAGCTGGAGCACCCGGAAGCCCGTCACCCGGTCGCGCGGATTCTCCGCCCAGCGCAGGATCGAGAGCACGTCCTTGATGTGCGCGGTTTCCAAGAACTTCAGGCCGCCGAACTTCACGAAGGGTATGTTCCGGCGGGTGAGCTCCACCTCCAGCGGCCCGCTGTGATGGGAGGCGCGGAAGAGCACCGCCTGCGCCTTCAGGGGTACCCCCCCTTCCCGGCTCTCCAGGACCTTCGCCACGACGAAGTCAGCCTGGCCGGCCTCGTCGCGGACCGAGACGAGGCGGGGCCGGTCGCCGGAGGTCCGCTCGGTCCAGAGGTTCTTCGTGAAGCGCTCGCGGGCGAGCCCGATGACGGCGTTCGCCGCCGCCAGGATCGGCTGCGTCGAGCGGTAGTTCCGGTCGAGCGTCATGACCCGGCCCGGCCGCGCGAAGGTCGCCGGGAAATCGAGGATGTTCCGCACGGTGGCCGAGCGGAAGGAATAGATCGACTGCGCGTCGTCGCCGACGACCGTGAGGCCGCGACCGTCGGGCTTCATGGCCTTCAGGATGGCGGCCTGCACCCGGTTCGTGTCCTGGTACTCGTCCACCAGGACGTGGTCGAAGCGCCCGCCGACCTCGGCGGCCATCGCCGGCTCCGCGACCATCTGCGCCCAGTAGAGGAGCAGGTCGTCGTAATCGAGGACGTTCTGGCGCTGCTTCGCCTCGACATAGGCCCCGAAGAGCGACCGGAGCTCCGCCTCCCATTCCGCGCACCAGGGGAAGGCGGCGGCGAGCACCTCCTCGAGCGCGGCTTCCGAATTCACCGTTCGCGAATAGATTGCGAGGCACGTGCCTTTCATCGGGAAGCGCCTCGGCAGGTTCGAGAAGCCGAGCTCGTGCCGGACGAGGTTCATCAGGTCGGCCGAATCCTCCCGGTCGTGGATCGTGAAGGCCGGGTCGATCCCGATCGCGTGCGCATTGTCGCGCAGGAGCCGGGCGCCGATGCCGTGGAATGTGCCGGCCCAGTCGAGCGCGGCGCCTCCCGCGCGTGACCCGAGTGCCGCCGCGGCGATCCGCTCCGCGCGCCTCGTCATCTCCCTTGCCGCGCGGCGGGAGAAGGTGAGGAGCAGGATGCGCCGCGGGTCGGCGCCCCCGAGCATGAGCTGCGCCACCAGATGGGCGAGCGTGTTGGTCTTGCCCGACCCGGCGCCGGCGATGACGAGGAGCGGGCCCGCATCCGCTCCCGCGGCGGCCAGTTCGACCGCGCGCCGCTGCGCCGGGTTGAGGCTGCCGAGGAAATCGCCGCGACGCGACGCGGCCGAATCAGGACTGGGCTCCATGCGCGCAGCAGAGACGCTTTCCGCCCGGCATGCAAACCGCGCGTCGGGCCCGCAAGGCTGCGTCGCTCTGCGCGTCAGCCCCTTTCGACCCGGCGGTTCAGGCGCCGCCGATCAGGATGCCGGCCGCCAGCACGAGGCTGCCGCCCAGCACGACCTGGAAGGTGGCGCGCAGGAACGGCGTCTCCATGAATCGGTTCTGGATCCACACGATCGCCCACAGCTCCACGAAGACGACGATGAGGGCGAGCGTGGTCGCCGCCCAGAAGTTCGGGATGAGATAGGGGAGCGCGTGGCCGAGGCCGCCGAGCGTGGTCATCACGCCGGAGGCGAGCCCGCGCTTCCAGGGCGCTCCGCGGCCGGAGAGCCGCCCGTCGTCGTGCGCGGCTTCCGTGAAGCCCATGGATATCCCGGCGCCGACGGAGGCGGACAGGCCGACGAGGAAGGTCGTCCAGGGGTTCATCGTGGCGAAGGCGGTGGCGAAGATCGGAGCGAGCGTGGAGACCGAGCCGTCCATCAGGCCCGCGAGCCCCGGCTGCACCCATGTCAGGATGAACTGGCGGCGCGCGGCCTCGTCCTCCAGCCCGCGCTCCTCGGCCCCGAGATGCTCCTCGGCGAGGCGGCCCGCCAGCGCCTCGTGGCCAGCCTCCGCGGCGGCGAGATCGCCGAGGAGCGTCCGGGTCTCGGCGTCCGTCGAGCGCGCTGCCGCCAGCGTGTAGAAGGTCTGTGCCTGCCGCTCCATGTCGAAGGCTTCCTGGCGGATCTGGTCGAGCGAGAGGTTCTCCACGAGCCAGACGGGGCGGCGGGCGTAGAAGTCTGCGACGTGCTCGCGCCGGATCGGGACGATGACGTCCCCGAACCGGCGGCGGTACGTTTCGATCAGCGTCCGGCGATGCCCGCCCTCCTCCGCCGCCATCCCGTCGAAGACCGCCGCGGAGGCCGGGTACTGGTCCCTCAGCTTCGCGGCATAGGCCGCATAGATGCGCCCGTCCTCCTCCTCGGAGGAAATGGCGAGCGCCAGCACCTCCCGTTCGGAGAGATCGTCGAAGCGGCGCTTGCCGGTGAAGGCGGCGAGCGCTTGCGGCATCAGCATGACGGGCACCTTGTTTAGAGCCATTCCAGACTAAGGCGCACGGCAGGCACCGGCAAGCGGCTGCAGCTCTGCCGCGGCAATTCAGCCCTGCCGAACGCCGTCTTCGAGAGGCGCGAGGCTGCGCGTGCGACGTCCCGGCATGGCTCGCGTCGAGCGGCTACTCCGCTGCCCGGCCCGCGCGGCCGAACCGGCCCCTCTCCATCCTGTGGGCCGAGAACGTCGACGCGCCCGGCTCCGGGAGCGCCTTCAGGGCGGCAAGTGCGGCATCCATATCGCGACGGCCCGACGCCCATCGCCGCCCGATCGAATCGGCCGAGTAGTCGAGCATCTTGCCGGCGACCTCGTGACCGTCGTCCGAGTAGACGAGGTGGAGCACCGTCACCCGTCCTGACGCAGGCTCCTGCCCTCCTCCTCTCCGGCGCGAAGGCTGCCGCGCCGATGCCCGCAGCGCGTCCCGCAGCCGGTATTCCGTCTCCAGCGCATCGATCGCGCGCCGCCCCTGCGACGCGAACACGATGTCCTGGGCGCGGATCGCAGCGTCGCCGAGCGAGGCCGGGCGCCTCCCCTCCAGCGCGAACAGGTCGACCGCCAGGCAGACGGTGTCGGTCTCGGGTGGTTCGGACAGCGCCGCGGCGAGCGGCAGGTTGGCCGACAGGCCGGGGTCGATCAGCACGCGCCCGCCGATCGCGACGGGCGGATAGGCAACCGGGAACGCGGCGCTCGCCCGGATGTGCTCGACGTCGATGCGCATGGTCGCGCTGTCGAAGAGGACATCGGCGCCCGTCTCCACGTCGACGGCCGTGGCCGTGAAGCGCGGCGCGCCTTCGTTCAGCAGATCGAAGTCGATCAGCTCCCGCAAGGTCGCACGCAGCGGCTTGGTGTCGAAGAGGCTCACGTCGTCCGGCATTCCTGGCAGCGCCGACCAGAGGCCCGGCATGCGCGGCGAGAACAAGCCCGGCCGCCCCGTCGCCATCGACTGGGCAGCCGCCATGCGCTTCGTCATGAAGGAGCCGGGCCCGGGCGGCATCCGTCCGGATGGAGTCGCCTTGCCGAATTGCTCCGCGACCCGCCAGAACGCCCGCAGGCGCGGCAGCCGGCGATCCGGCGCGTTGCCGGCGATGAGTGCCGCATTGACCGCGCCGATCGATGCGCCGGTGAGGCGGGCCGGCAGATGCCCGCGCTCGTGAAGCGCCTCGTAGGCGCCGGCCTGATACGCGCCGAGCGCGTTGCCGCCGCCGAATACGAGAACGAGATTGTCCGGAATGTCCAAGGCCGAGCACCGTGCTTGTAACCTGAGCGGAAAACGGCGGCGACCCGCGCCGATCCGGTTTCCGCCGGCACGAGCGCCGGTTCCCTAACTCGTGCACGCTGCGATGGTTCTCCCGAGCCGCCGCGACGCTCCGGCCCCGACCGTACGCAGTTCGGGCGTGGCGGAACGTTCCTCCCCTGCCGCGGTTGAGTCGCTTTCACCGACAGAGGGGACTTTCATGGCGACGAAGCAGAAGACGCTCCAGGATCTCTTTCAGGACACCCTCAAGGACGTCTATCACGCGGAGAAGCAGATCCTGCGCGCGCTGCCGAAGATGGCCAAGGCGGCCGAATCGGACGAGCTGCGAAAGGCGTTCGAGACGCATCGCGACGAAACCGAGGTCCAGATCGAGCGTCTCGAGAAGGTCTTCGAGATCATGGAGCGCCGGCCGCAGGGCAAGCCTTGCGAGGCCATGCAGGGCCTCGTGGAGGAAGGCAAGGAGATCATGGAGGACTTCAAGGACAGCGACGCACTCGATGCGGGCCTCCTCGCCTCCGCCCAGACGATCGAGCATTATGAGATCTCCCGCTACGGCACGCTTCGCACCTGGGCAGCGCAGCTCGGGATGAAGGATGCCGTCGGCCTCCTCGAGGAGACGCTCGAGGAAGAGAAGAAGACGGACGCGCTCCTGACGCAACTCGCCGAGAAGGCGGTCAACCAGAAGGCGAAGGCAGCGTAAGCGCCTCGCACCGGACCTCGTCCGCAGAAGCTCAAGAC
>JAEZEK010000073.1 GCA_023417735.1 Pseudomonadota bacterium
GCACGGAGCGGCGCGGCCATCGACGCCGTGCATCTCGCCGACGGCGGCGCGATCGGCTGCGGCGCGGTCGTGAACGCCGCCGGCACCGCCGCCGCCCGCATTGCCGCGCTCGCCGGACGCACGCTCCCCGTCGAGCCGCGCAAGCGCACCGTCTTCGTCGTGGACTGCCCCGACGGGCCGAACGGCCTGCCGCTGGTCGCGGACCCCTCCGGCGTCTGGATTCGGCCGGAAGGAAGCGGATACCTGACCGGCTATTCGCCGCCGGCCTCGGAGGATTCGGCTGCCGACCCGAGCGACTTCGACCCGGATCACGCGGTTTTCGAGGAGCGGCTCTGGCCCGCCCTCGCCCACCGCATCCCGGCGTTCCAGAGCCTGAAGGTGAAGAGCGCCTGGGTCGGCCATTACGACTTCAACACGCTCGACCAGAACGCCATCCTCGGGCGTGACCCCGAAGTGCCCAATCTGCTCTACGCCAACGGCTTTTCCGGCCACGGCCTGCAGCAATCGCCGGCGGTCGGCCGCGCGCTGGCCGAGCTCAACGCCTTCGGCGCCTATCGAAGCATCGACTTCGGCGCCTTCGGCTTCGACCGCATCGCCGCCGGCCGCCCCGTCGTCGAGGCGGCGGTGATCTGATGGCCCGTTCCGCCGTCGTCGTGATCTCCAGCCAGGTGGCGCGCGGAAGCGTCGGCAACCGCGCGATGGGCTTTGCGCTCGAACGGCTCGGCCACCCGGTGTGGCTGCTTCCGACGATCCTTCTCGCCCGGCATCCGGGCCACGGGCCCGGCCCGCGCGCGCCCGTCTCGGCAGCCGATTTCTCGCGGCTGGCGGATGCTTTGGCATGCGCGCCGGATCTGGCGGCAATCGGCGGGATCGTCACCGGATACTTCGCGTCCGCGGATCAGGTCGAGGCGGCGGCCGCCCTCGTCAAAGCCGTGAAGGCGGCCAATCCCGGCGCCCTTCATCTCTGCGACCCCGTCCTCGGCGATAGCGACCGGCTCTACGTCGAGGAGGGAATTGCCGCCGCCGTCCGCGACCTTCTGCTCCCGCTCGCCGACCTCGCCACCCCCAACGCCTTCGAATGCGCCTGGCTCGCCGGCCCGCCGGCGGCGCCCGGGGAGGAGGCGAAGCTCGCGGCGCGGCTTGCCTGCGCGACGGTCGTGGTGACCTCGGCGACGGCCCTGATGCGCGGCCACGTCGGAAACCTCCTCGTGAGCGAGGGTGACGCCGTGCTGGCCGAGCACACTGCGATCGAAACCGACGTGAAAGGCACCGGGGACCTCCTTTCCGCGCTCCTGCTCGCGCGCCTCCTGGAAGGGCGGAAGCCGATCAAGGCGCTGGAGATGGCCGCCGCGAGCGTCTTCGAGGTGGTTGCGGGAAGCGCCAAGGCCGGCGCGGACGAGATGCTCCTCGCCGAGTTCCAGCACGCGCTGGTCCAGCCGCGCGCGCTCGTGAACGTCCGCCGCCTCGCGCCGCGCATCAGCCTCAAGCCGCGGCCGCTGACCTGAACGCACGAAGCCGATTGCGTCCCGGCGAAGCTTGGCGCATCAAGCGGCCATGACGCACTTCCCTCCCCACCTTCTCGACGGCTATCGCGCATTCGCCGCCACCCGGCTGGAGTCGGAGCGCATTCGATACCGACGGCTGGCCGAAGCCGGCCAGCCGCCGAAGGTGATGGTGATCGGCTGCTGCGACAGCCGCGCTGCGCCCGAAACGATCTTCGACGCGGGCCCGGGCGAGCTTTTCGTCGTTCGGAACGTCGCCAACCTGGTTCCGCCCTACGAGCCAGACGGCGAGTATCACGGCACCAGCGCCGCGCTCGAATTCGCAGTCCAGGTGCTGAAGGTCGCGCATGTCGTCGTGCTCGGGCACGGCCGCTGCGGCGGAATCAAGGCGGCCCTCGACGAGCACCTCGCGCCGCTCTCGCCGGGCGACTTCATCGGCAAGTGGATGAGCCTGCTCCGGCCGGCGACGCGCACGCTCTCGGGCACGACGCTGATGACCTCGTCGGAGCGGGAGACCGCGCTGGAGCGCATTTCGGTGCGCAACTCGATCTCCAACCTGCGCACCTTCCCGAACGTCGCCGAACGCGAGCAGGCCGGGGATCTGTCGCTCCACGGCGCGTGGTTCGACATCGGCAGCGGCGAACTGTGGGTCATGGACCCGGCCTCCGGCGACTTCAGCCGCCCGGACGAGGTCGGTGAGAGCCATGACGGTCAGCCGGACCGGGTCGAGGCACCGGGCAGCTGACCGCACCGCCGGCCGGCGCGGATGGTCGCAGCGATTGTGGACGCCCCGCCGCGCTGATATATACGGCTGATGGCTTGGATCGCTGACATCCGCAGGGGCGTACGCCCGGCTGCGCCCGTTCCTGCGCAGGTGCGGACGACGCTCGGATTCGCCGCGATCTGCGATCATGCCCGGTTGCCCTGGCGGTTCTTCGCACGGCTGCACGCGGCCGACGGCTCGCGCCTTACCGCCGTCTGACCGGCCGCGCTGCCCGCGCCCGGACGAGCCCCGACGCAACGCCAATTCCCGCGAGTATCATCATGAGCGAACCGAAGACCCTCTACGACAAGATCTGGTCGGACCACGTCGTCGACGAACAGCCCGACGGCACCACGCTCCTCTACATCGACCGCCATCTCGTGCATGAGGTGACGAGCCCGCAGGCTTTCGAGGGGCTCCGGATCGCGCACCGGCAGGTCCACGCCCCTGACAAGACGCTCGCCGTCGTGGACCACAACGTGCCGACCTCGGACCGCAGCCAGGGGATCGCCGACCCGGAATCGCGGCTCCAGGTCGAGACGCTGGCGCGGAACGCAGCCGATTTCGGGGTCGAGTACTATGACGAGCGGGACGTGCGCCAGGGCATCGTCCACATCATCGGACCCGAGCAGGGCTTCACGCTGCCGGGGATGACGATCGTCTGCGGCGACAGCCACACCTCCACGCACGGCGCCTTCGGGGCGCTCGCCTACGGCATCGGCACGAGCGAGGTCGAGCACGTGCTCGCCACGCAGACGCTGATCCAGAAGAAGGCAAAGAACATGCGCGTGACGGTGGACGGCACGCTGCCGGCCGGCGTCACCGCCAAGGACATCATCCTCGCCATCATCGGCGAGATCGGTACCGGCGGCGGCACGGGCCACGTCATCGAGTATGCCGGCGAGGCGATCCGGGCGCTCTCGATGGAAGGGCGGATGACGCTCTGCAACATGTCGATCGAGGGCGGCGCGCGGGCCGGCATGGTCGCGCCCGACGAGACCACCTATGCCTACATCCAGGATCGGCCGCGCGCCCCGACGGGCAAGGCCTGGGACATGGCACGGGCCTATTGGGAGACCCTCCCGACCGACGCGGGCGCCCATTTCGACCGCGAAGTGCGGCTCGATGCGGCGAGCCTCCCGCCGATCGTCACCTGGGGCTCGTCCCCGGAGGACGTCGTTTCGATCACCAGCGCCGTGCCGGACCCCGACCTGATCGCGGACGAGAACAAGCGCGCCTCGAAGTGGCGGGCGCTGAAGTACATGGGCCTGACGCCCGGGACGAAGATGACGGACATCCGTCTCGACCGCGTCTTCATTGGCTCCTGCACCAACGGGCGCATCGAGGATCTGCGCGCCGCGGCGAAGATCGTCGAGGGGCGCAAAGTCGCCGGGAGCGTGCGGGCGATGGTGGTGCCGGGCTCGGGCCTGGTGAAGGCCCAGGCGGAAGCGGAGGGCCTCGACAGGATCTTCCGCGAGGCAGGCTTCGACTGGCGCGAGCCGGGCTGCTCGATGTGCCTGGCCATGAATGCCGACAAGCTGGCGCCGGAGGAACGGTGCGCGTCGACATCGAACCGCAATTTCGAGGGCCGGCAGGGCTACAAGGGCCGCACGCACCTCGTCTCGCCGGCCATGGCGGCGGCCGCGGCGATCGCCGGGCATTTCGTGGATGTCCGCGAGTGGCCGGCCGGAGCGTAGAACTGGCTCGCGGGGCGGCGGGCAGCCCTTGACGGAAAGAGAGGCGGAGCGTCCGCTCCGCCTCTCCATAGAGGATCGATGGCCGTGATCAGCGGTTGCCGCCGGTGTCCGGCGCGAACGGCTCGAGGGCCTGGTCCATGCGTTCGGTCGGACGGTCGGTGCTCGGCCCGCCCGCAACGCTCCCGGTCGTCGTGACGGTGCGCATGTAGCGGGTGTTCTCGTCGTCGCAGGAGGTGAAGATCTCACGCTCGCCGTCCATCCGGGTCCAGTAGGCGCCTGCGACGCAGTTCGCCGGACGGTCGCCTTCCGGCCCGGCATCGAGGGCCTGGACTTCGACTTCGGTGTCGGTGTTGACGACCACCCGGTTGCCGGTCTCATCCTGACGGAAGATCAGTTCGGCATTGGCGGCGCTGAGGCTGAGCAGCAGCGCGGCGGTGGATGCGGCGGCGAGTTTCATGGTGTTCATCGACGGACTCCTTAGGATGTCGAGTGTTGGTCCTGGGCCGTGGAAAGCGCGGAGCGGCTTCCCGATCCGGCACGAGCGAGGTCGTGTCGTGCCTCGGCGGGAGAACGAGGCGGTCCATCCCCGGTTCCTTGAAAGAAATGTGATGGAGCAGGAGCTTAGCCGGCTTGCGGCGATCGGCTGCGGTCGGACGTCGAACGGTTTCGGCCCATCCGACCGCCATGTGCGCGGATCGGAATTCAGGGTCTGACCCATGAACGATGCGGAAGGCCGGATTCCCGCGGATGGGGAGGGAGCGATGAGCCTGGAGGCTTTCGAACGGCTCGCGATCAGGGCCTATGAAGCGCTTCCGGAGGAATTCCTGGCGCTGACCGGGATCATCCAGATCCGTGTCGCGGAATGGCCGGACCGGGAGGCGCTGGACGAGCTCGCGATCGAAGACCCGCTCGATCTCCTGGGCCTTTTCGAGGGGGTGGGGCTGGCGCACGGCCCGGCGGTGCCGGAGACGGGCGCGCTGCCGAACCGAATCTGGCTGTACCGCCAGCCGATCCTCGATTTCGGGCGGGAAGAGGACGAGCCCATCGAGGATGTCGTGACCCACGTCCTGATCCACGAGATCGGGCACCATTTCGGCCTTTCGGACGAGGACATGGAAGAAATCGAGGCGAGCATCGAGTAGGCTTTCCAGCCCCGGCGCGCTCGGCTATCAGGCTACGAGGAGAAGAAATATGGACAAGTTCACCACGCTGACCGCCGTGGCGGCGCCGATGCCGATCGTCAACGTCGACACGGACATGATCATCCCGAAGCAATTCCTGAAGACGATCAAGCGCACGGGCCTCGGCAAGTCGCTCTTCTACGAGATGCGGTACAATGAGGACGGCGCGGAGAACCCGGATTTCGTGCTGAACAAGCCGGCCTACCGCAAGGCCCAGATCCTCGTCGCCGGCGACAATTTCGGCTGCGGCTCCTCGCGTGAGCACGCGCCCTGGGCGCTCAAGGATTTCGGCATCCGCTGCGTGATCTCGACCGGATTCGCCGACATCTTCTACAACAACTGCTTCCAGAACGGCATCCTGCCGGTCGTGGTCTCGCCCGAGGACCTCGTCAAGCTGATGGCCGACGCCTCGCGCGGCGCGAACGCGACGCTCACGATCGATCTGGAAGCGCAGGAGATCCGCGGCCCGGACGGCGGCTCGATCGCGTTCGACATCGATCCCTTCCGCAAGCACTGCCTCCTGAACGGCCTCGACGACATCGGCCTGACGCTCGAGAAGAACTCGGCGATCGCCGGGTTCGAGAACAGGCTGGAATCCGAGCGTCCCTGGGTCTGACCGCTCCGGTCGACTCAGGCGGGCCGCCGCGCGCGACTGGGAGGACGAGGATGGACGCCGAAGCGCTGAGAGCCCTGCAGGCTCCGCTCAAGGACCGTTATCGCAGCGAGCCTGATGCCGCCTTCGTCACGCTGCGCGCCGAGGGCGCGCTCGACGAAAGCGGCATAGCGTGCCGGGTCGAGACGGGACGTGCGCTCGTCACCGCCGGGTTGCACCCGGCGACCGGCGGCTCGGGGCTCGAGGCCTGCTCGGGCGACATGCTGCTGGAAGCCCTCGTCGCCTGTGCCGGCGTGACCATGAAGGCGGTCGCGACAGCAATCGGGATCGAGCTGAAGGGCGGCAAGGTCCGTGCCGAAGGCGACCTCGACTTCCGCGGCACACTGGCGGTCGACCGGGAGGCGCCCGTCGGCTTCCGCACCATCCGCCTCACCTTCGAAGTCGACACCGACGCGGCGCCGGAGAAGCTCGACCAACTCCTGAAGCTCACCGAACGCTATTGCGTCGTGCTCCAGACGATCCGGACCACGCCGGACCTGCAGGTCGGGATGGCCCGGGCATAGCGCGCACGATCCGCCCGAGATCGGTTGCAGAGCGTTCCCGCTGCCGCTAGCAAGGGCCACTTTTCTCCTCAGGCGGATCGAACAACGATGACCTACAAGCTCCTTCTCCTGCCCGGCGACGGAATCGGCCCGGAAATCATGAACGAGGTGAAGGAGATCCTGGCCTTCATCAACGAGGCCGGGCTCGCATCGTTCGAGACGGAGGAGGATCTCGTCGGCGGCGCCGCCTACGACGCGCACGGCGTCGCGATGACGGAGGACGCCATGGCGAGGGCGCAGAGCGCCGACGCGGTGCTCTTCGGCGCGGTCGGCGGCCCGAAATGGGACGGCGTGCCCTACGACGTGCGGCCGGAAGCCGGGCTCCTGCGCCTGCGCAAGGAGCTCGACCTGTTCGCAAATCTCCGTCCGGCGATCTGCTATCCGGCGCTCGCCGATTCGTCGTCGCTGAAGCGGGAGGTCGTCGAGGGTCTCGACATCCTGATCCTGCGCGAGCTGACGGGCGGCACCTATTTCGGCGAGCCGAAGGAGATCATCGATCTCGGCAACGGCCAGAAGCGCGGCATCGATACGCAGGTCTACGACACCTACGAGATCGAGCGGATCGGACGGGTCGCCTTCGAGCTCGCCCGCACCCGGGGCAACAGGGTCACGTCCATGGAGAAGCGGAACGTGATGAAGTCCGGCGTGCTCTGGAACGAGGTGATGACCGACCTGCACCGCCGGGAATACCAGGACGTCCAGCTCGAGCACATGCTGGCCGACGCCGGCGCCATGCAGCTCGTCCGCTGGCCGAAGCAGTTCGACGTCATCGTGACCGACAACCTCTTCGGCGACATCCTGTCCGACGTGGCGGCGATGCTCACCGGCTCGCTCGGCATGCTGCCGTCCGCCTCGCTCGGCTCACCCGATCCGATCAGCAAGAAGCGGAAGGCGCTCTTCGAGCCGGTTCACGGCACGGCGCCGGACATCGCCGGCAAGGGGATCGCAAACCCGATCGCCATGATCGCCTCGCTGGCGATGTGCCTGCGCTACTCGTTCGGGCTCGTCGAGCTCGCCGACCGGCTGGAGGCGGCGATCGCGAGTGCGCTCGACGGCGGGCTGCGGACCGGCGACATCATGTCGCCGGGCATGACGCAGGTCGGCACCAACGGCATGGGCGCGGCGATCCTGACGGAATTCCAGCGCCTCAGCGCCTGACGGGGGGGCGGCGGAGGCGAAAGGCCTCCGCTCGCGGCCACCCGGCCGGCCGGCGCCGCTTCCGGCGCAGGCGCTCACCTGGACGCGACGCGTCGCAAACTGGATGTGCGGGATCACCTTTTCGTGTCCGCTCAGCCCCTTAGAAGGGCTTCTCGCGCCTTCGACTCCCCGCGAC
>JAEZEK010000163.1 GCA_023417735.1 Pseudomonadota bacterium
CCCCCCGCGAGCCCGAGCGCCCGCGCCGATGCCGGCCCGGCAGGATCGTCGGACGCTGCACCCGCGGGCGCCGGCGAGGCGGACGAGGCGCAGTACGGCATGACCAGCATGACGCTGAGCTCCGGCAACGGCTGCACCGTCACGATCACCCCGCGCGGCTGAGCGGATTCCGCATCGCCCGGGAAAAGGGCCGGTCAGGCAGCGAAGGCGCCTGGCCGGCTGTTCGCGCCGGCCGAGCGTCGTTTCACATGGCGCCTGTCACTCCGCCGGCACGAGCGGCACGGGCGGGGCGGGGAAGCCGGGGGTGCGCGACGGCTCGGGGAATGCGTCCCCGGTGCCGAACCGCTCCAGCGCCCAGTCGGTCGCGGCTGCGGCGATCCAGATGCCGAAGAGCGTCACCCAGGCGGTGATCGCGAAGACCGAGCCGCCGGTGACGCCGGCACCGACGGCGCAGCCGCCCGCCAGCATGGCGCCGAAGCCCATCAGCACCGCGCCGCCGATGTAGCGCCGCATCGAGCGCGCGTCGCGGAAGCCCTCGAGCTTCAGCTCGCGCCCGAGCCAGGCGGCGACGAAGGAGCCGAGGAAGACCCCGACCACCAGCGCGATGTCGAAATCGAACGGCGAGCGTGCGCGGTCGAGCACGTACATGAGCGTCTCCGCGGACGGGCCGGAGAAGGTCACCGACTTCGTCTCGACGAGGTCGAAAGCCTGCGTGCCGGCCTGGTAGGTGAAGAACCAGCCGGCGGCGATGGCGAGCCCGACGCCGATCCCGCCGAAGAGGCCGCGCAGCTCGAGCCGGCTCCGCGCCGCGAAATAGAGCCCCGCGGCGAGCCAGACGAGCGCGAAGGCGAGGCCGCCCGCATGGCCGATCCCGGTGATCGCGAGGAGGTCGCGCGACGGCCCGCCCTCGACGAGCCACAGCCCGGTGAGCGCCTCGCGCGCCGGCGCGAGCGCCCCCGTCCAGGCAGCCTGCGCGGTGACCGCGAAGATGAGCCCGGAAAGGAGCGCGCGCAGATTGCCGTTTGCGGACAGGACGAGGAGGCGGCTCGCACAGCCGCGCGCGAGGATCATTCCCGCGCCGAACATGAGCCCGCCGATCGCGGCGCCTGACAGGCTGCCGGTGGTGGCGAGCTGGCGCACGTCCCCCGTCTCGAGCAGACCGGCCAGAACGAGTGCCTGCGTTCCCGCGAGAGCCGAGGCGAAGGCGAGCAGCCAGACGGCGAGCTTCCGGCCGAAGTTCATGCGGCGGAATTCGATGACGGCAGCACGCAGGCAGAAGCGGCTGCGCTGGGCGAAGACGCCGAACAGGATCCCGACGGCCAGGCCGCCGAGCGCGAGCGTCGCGTCCTCGCCGAAGACTTCCATGAGGGGTTCGAGGTTCATTGCGCTCTCCGGACGCGCCGTTCGTCACATGCGCATGCATGAATATGAAAGCTTCGCCCGGCGCTCCTTGATCCAGCGCAAGCATTCCGCCGATCGCACGCAATTTCTCGCCGCTTTGCGGCGCCGGGCGGCTGCGCTATGGGCATGTTTCCTCCGGCCGACCGCAAGGAACAGAGCGCCGCCCATGGTGCCGAACGCCGCCCCTGCCTTCCCCTGGCCCTATGTCGCGCCGATCGCCCTGCTCGTCGCCTCCAACGTCTTCATGACGTTCGCCTGGTACGGGCACCTGAAGTTCAAGGCGGCGCCGCTCTGGGCCGCGGTGCTGGTGAGCTGGGGCATCGCGTTCTTCGAGTACTGGCTCGCCGTTCCCGCCAACCGGATCGGGCACTCGGTCTATTCGGCGGTCGAGCTGAAGACGATCCAGGAAGTGGTGACACTCACGGTCTTCGCCGGCTTCTCGGTGCTCTGGCTGAAGGAGAGCCTGACGCCGAACCATCTCATCGGGTTCGCGCTGATCGCCGCCGGCGCGTTCTTCGTGTTCCGGGGGTGAGACGCGCGTGAACTACCGCCATGCCTTCCACACCGGCAATTTCGGCGACGTCCTGAAGCACGTCGTGCTCGCGCGCGTGATCGAGCACCTGAAGGCCAAGCCCGCCCCTTTCCGCGTGATCGACCTGCATGCGGCGATCGGCTTCTACGACCTTGCCGGCGACGAGGCCGGGCGCACGGGCGAGTGGCATGACGGCGTCGGCCGGCTCTACGCGGACGGAACGATGGCGCCGGTTCCGCTCGCGCCCGCCGCCGAGGCCCTCATCGCGCCGTGGCGCCAGGCGATCGCCTCGGCGAACGACGGCGCGCGGCTCCTGCATTATCCCGGCTCGCCGGAGATCGCGCGGCGGCTGACCCGCAACCAGGACAAGCTCGTCTTCAACGAACTGCATCCGGAGGACCACCGGACGCTCTCCAAGCGCTATGGCGGCGACCGGCGCATCCGCATCACCGGCCAGGATGCCTGGGTGGCGGCCAAGGCGCTGCTTCCTCCGCCGGAGCGGCGCGGCCTGGTGCTGATCGATCCTGCCTACGAGGCCGCCGACGAGCAGGCGAAGCTGCTCGCCGGCCTCGCCGAAGCGCACCGCCGCTTTGCCACGGGCGTGCTGATGGCGTGGTACCCGATCAAGGCGCAGGCGGATGCGACCGCGCTCGCGCGCCGCGTGGCCGCGCTTGCGATCCCGAAGACGCTGCGGGTGGAGCTCACCGTTCGCCGCGCCGACCGGAAGGAGCGGATGAACGGCGCAGGGCTGATCCTGGCGAACCCGCCATGGAAGCTCGAGGACGAGCTCCGCAGGATCCTGCCCGCGCTCGCCGAGCGCCTCGCGGACCGGGAGGCGCGGTTCCCCGGCGGCTGGCGAATCGAGGCGCTGACGGGGGAGCGGCCGCCATAAAGAAAATCCCGGACCCGGGGGGACGGGTCCGGCAGGGGATAGAGGCCCACCTGACGCATTCGGGATGCCGGCCAGGCTTCCAAGGAGGGAACAGCTGGCGCCTCTGACACGCGACAGGGGAGGAAGCGTCGCGCGCCGTCGAGCCATCAGCTAGGACGGGATGTGCCCGAACCGCGCGCAACCGGCAAGCTGGTCGACTGCATACCAGTCATGCGTCCTGCACAAGGCTTAGGCAAAGGACGGCATTTTAAGCATTTTCCGGAGACACCCGGCTCATGCGGCAGAGGGGCTCCGCGGCGGGCGAGGCGGCAGACAGGCACGCGCATGGCACATCCCGAAACGATCTGGCTCATCACCGACGGCAAGGCGGGCGACCTGGCGCAAGCCGAAGGGCTGGCC
>JAEZEK010000190.1 GCA_023417735.1 Pseudomonadota bacterium
GCCAGGACGAGGGAACGGCTGTCCCCGGCCGCGGCCACGCCCCGGAGCGCGCGCGTACCGGGCGGCACGGCGGCGCGCTGCCGGCCTGAACGGCACCCGCAACACCCGGCGGTTCCACATAAATCTATTGCAGTCGCGCAACCGCAGCGTACTATGACAAGCGCCCGCACCGTCGTGCAAACCAAGAAGGGCGGGGAGGGAACGGACGGAATGGTCAACGGCGTGGTCGAGCGCGCTTTCGGTGATCCGGAGAGGGTTGAACCGCGGATGAGCTGGCCGGACCCGGCGGCGTCCGCAGGTGATCGCATGGCACCGCTCCAGTCCCGCCCCGAGGTCGACGAGACCGACATCGCGCGCTCCCACCTCTACGCTCTGCTCGCCGGCCTCCTCCTGCGCGCGCCCGACGCCGCAACGCTGGCGCAGCTTTCCGCCGTGCAGGGCACGGCCACCCCGATCGGCCTCGCCCAGATCGCGCTCGCCGAGGCTGCGGCCGCGGCCTCGGTGGCGGATGCGCAGCAGGAATATTTCGACCTCTTCATCGGCGTCGGCCGCGGCGAGCTGCTGCCCTACGCCTCGTATTACCTGACCGGCTTCCTCAACGAGCGCCCGCTCGCGCGCCTGCGCGGCGACCTGCGGCGCCTGGGGCTCGAGCGCGCCGAGGGCCACCGCGAGCCGGAGGATCATCTCGGCACGCTCTGCGAGATCATGAGCGGATTCGCCTGCGGTGCGTTCGAGGCGAGCCAGGACGAGGAGCGGCAGTTCTTCCTGGATCACATCGCGCCGTGGGCGCCGCGCTTCTTCGCCGACCTCGAGATGGCGAAACGGGCGAAGCTCTACGCGCCGGTCGGCCGCATCGGCGGGCTGTTCATGGACATCGAAACGGAGGCCTTCGCGCTCGATGCGTGATCGCCATGCACTAGGGGGGCGGCGAGCCGCCCGCGCCGGTGGATGCACCGGCGGCGAACAAGGAGGACGGACGATGCAGGACAAGCAGCAGAAGGGGATCGGTCGCCGCGACTTCCTGCGGGCCGTCGGCGGCGCCTCCACGGCCGCCGTGGCCGCCGTCGCGGTCGCCATGCCGGACGACGCGCAGGCCTACGATCCGGGCGAGGAGGAGACGCGGGCGCGGTACCAGGAGACCGACCACGTCAAGGCCTTCTACCGCGTCAACGGCTACGAAACGCTGAAGAAGTGAGGGCGCCATGCTGACCAAGCGCAAGAGCGGCCAGGCCGCCCGCAGAAACCTCCAGGCGATCACGGCCGCCGCCTCGCAGGCGATCGACCGCCGCACCTTCCTGCGCCGGTCCGGGCTCACGGTCGGCGGCCTCGCCGCGGCCGGCACCTTCCAGCTCGGCACGATCCGCAAGGCCGAGGCGGTCGCCGCCCCGCAGCCCGGCGTCGAAGTCACCATCAGGAAGAACATCTGCACGCATTGCTCGGTGGGCTGCACCGTCCTCGCCGAAGTGCAGAACGGCGTCTGGACCGGCCAGGAGCCAGCCTGGCAGAGCCCGATCAACCGCGGCTCGCATTGCGCCAAGGGCGCGGCGATCCGCGAGATCGTGCATGGCGAGCGCCGGCTGAAATACCCGATGAAGCTCACCGGCGGGAAATGGCAGCGCATTTCCTGGGACCAGGCGATCGACGAGATCGGCGACAAGATGCTCGAGCTCCGCGAGCAGTCGGGCGCCGATTCGGTCTACTGGCTGGGCTCCGCGAAGTTCACGAACGAGGGCGCCTATCTGATGCGGAAGTTCGGCGCCTTCTGGGGCACGAACTCGATCGACCACCAGGCCCGCATCTGCCACTCCACGACGGTCGCCGGCGTGGCGAACACGTGGGGCTACGGCGCGCAGACGAACTCCTACAACGACATCCGCAACACGAAGACGATGATCTTCATCGGCTCCAACGCCGCCGAAGCCCATCCGATCGCGATGCAGCACATCCTGTCGGGCAAGGAGCTCAACCGCGCCAACGTCGTCGTGATGGACCCGCGCTTCACGCGCACCGCCGCGCACGCGACGGAGTATGTGCGGTTCCGGTCCGGCACCGACATCCCGCTCGTCTGGGGCCTGCTCTGGCACGTCTTCGAGAACGGCTGGGAGGACAAGGACTTCATCGCCAAGCGCGTCTACGGCATGGACGAGGTGCGCAAGGAAGTCGCGAAGTGGAACCCGGAGGAGGTCCAGCGCGTGACCGGCGTGCCCGGCGACCAGCTCCGGCGCGTCGCCGAGATGTTCGCGACGCAGAAGCCCGCGACCATCATCTGGTGCATGGGCGCCACCCAGCACACGATCGGCACGGCCAATGTCCGCGCCTTCTGCATCGCCTGCCTCGCCACCGGCAACATCGGCTCGGCCGGCACCGGCGCGAACATCTTCCGCGGCCACACCAACGTGCAGGGCGCGACGGATCTCGGCCTCGATATCAGCACCCTGCCCCTCTATTACGGCCTCACGGAAACGGCCTGGAAGCACTGGGCGCGCGTCTGGGAAGTGGAGTACGACTGGCTGCAGGGCCAGTTCGACGAGGTGCCCGAGAAGGGCGGCCGCAAGGCGCGCACCCGCAAGGAGAACATGGAGACGCCGGGGATCACCTCCACGAGGTGGTTCGACGCGGTGACGAGCCCCGAAGAGGAGGTCGACCAGCGCTCCAACGTCCGCGGCATGATCGTCATGGGCCACGGCGGCAACACGGTCACGCGCATCCCCGAGATGATCAAGGGGATGGACAAGCTCGACCTCCTCGTCGTCGCCGACCCGCCCCCGACCACCTTCGCCGCGATCGGCAACCGCCAGGAGGGCACGTATCTCCTGCCGATCGCCACCTCGCTGGAGACGGAGGGCTCGCGCACGGCCTCCAACCGCTCCATCCAGTGGGGCGAGAAGATCGTGGAGCCGGCCTTCGAATCGAAGGACGACTACGAGGCGATGTACCTGCTCGCCAGGAAGCTCGGCCTCGCCGAGAGCATGTTCAAGAACATCAGGGTCACGGACAACAAGCCCGACCCAGAGGACATCCTCCGCGAGATCAACCGCGGCGGCTGGTCGACCGGCTATTGCGGCCAGTCGCCGGAGCGCCTCAAGGCGCACATGCGCAACCAGGACAAGTTCGACCTCGTCTCGCTCAGGGCGCCGAAGGACGTTCCGGAGGTCGGCGGCGACTATTACGGCCTGCCCTGGCCGTGCTGGGGCAAGCCGGAGCTCGGGCACCCGGGCACGCCGATCCTCTACAACACCAACCTCCACGTGATGGAAGGCGGCGGCACGTTCCGCGCCCGCTTCGGCATCGAGCGGAACGGGCAGACGCTGCTCGCCGAGGATTCCTTCTCGCAGGGCTCCGAGCTCACCGACGGCTATCCCGAGTTCACCATGGCGATGCTGAAGAAGCTCGGCTGGGACAGGGACCTGACGGCGGACGAGCTCGCGGTCATCCAGCGGATCGGCGGCGACAAGGTCGACACCGTGAGCTGGTCGATCGACCTTTCCGGCGGCATCCAGCGCGTCTGCATGGCCCACGGCGTCATGCACTACGGCAACGGCAAGGCCCGCGCGGTGGCGTGGAACCTGCCCGATCCCGTGCCGGTCCACCGGGAGCCGATCTACACGCCGCGCAGCGACCTCGTCGCGCAATACCCGACGCGGCCCGACGAGCGGCAGTTCCGGCTGCTCAATGCCGGCTTCACGGTCCAGCAGAGCGCGGTCGACAAGAACATCGCCCGGCAGTTCCCGATCATCCTCTCCTCCGGCCGGCTGGTCGAGTACGAGGGCGGCGGCGAGGAAACCCGGTCGAACCGCTGGCTCGCCGAGCTGCAGCAGGACATGTTCGTCGAGATCAACCCGGCCGACGCCGGCGATCGCGGCATCCAGGATGGCCAGTGGGTGTGGGTGCTCGGCGCGGAGAACGGCGCCCGGACCCGCGTCAAGGCGCTGGTGACGGAGCGGGTCGGCAGGGGCGTCGCCTGGATGCCGTTCCACTTCTCCGGCTGGTACCAGGGCGAGGACATGCGACACCGCTACCCGGAAGGGACGGATCCGGTCGTGCTCGGCGAAAGCGTGAACACGATCACGACCTACGGCTTCGACCCGGTCACGGGCATGCAGGAGCCGAAGGCCACTCTGTGCCAGATCCAGGCTGCGTAAGGGGGACGACGAAATGGCCCGGATGAAATTCCTCTGCGACGCGGACCGCTGCATCGAGTGCAACGCCTGCGTCACCGCCTGCAAGAACGAGCATGACGTCCCCTGGGGCATCAACCGCCGGCGCGTCGTCACCATCAATGACGGCAAGCCCGGCGAGCGCTCGGTCTCCATGGCCTGCATGCACTGCACCGACGCGCCCTGCGCGGCGGTCTGCCCGGTCGACTGCTTCTACACCACGGCGGACGCGGTGGTGCTGCATTCGAAGGACCTCTGCATCGGCTGCGGCTATTGCTTCTACGCCTGCCCGTTCGGCGCCCCGCAATATCCGCGGGTCGGCAATTTCGGCTCGCGCGGCAAGATGGACAAGTGCACCTTCTGTGCCGCCGGCCCGGAGCCCGACAACACGACGGCGGAGTACGCCAAGTACGGCTCGAACCGCCTTGCGGAAGGCAAGCTCCCGCTCTGCGCGGAGATGTGCTCGACCAAGTCGCTGCTCGCCGGCGACGGCGAGATCATCGCCTCGATCTACAAGGAGCGGGTGACGCAGCGGGGCTACGGCTCCGGCGCCTGGGGCTGGCAGACGGCCTATCGCGAGGGGATCACGGTCTAGACGACGGATCGGGAAAGACGCTCCGGAAAGGAGCGCCGAGACAAGGAGTGAGGGATGCCTTTGTCGAAGCTTTCCGGCCCGATCGGGCCGATGATCGTCGCGCTGGTTCTGGCCGTGGGGCTCTATGCGGCGCCCGTTTCCGCGCAGAACCAGTCGGGTATGGGACAGAGCGGGACCGGGAGCAATCCGACGGCGCAAGCCGTCCATGAACAGCAGCTCCTGCAGGAGCTCAACAAGATCCAGGGCCGCGTCAGCATCCCGAACACGGCCGCCGGGCTGCTCGAGCAGCCGCAGGGGCGCGACTATCGCGATTTCCGCGAGGGCTGGCTGGTCTGGATCGGCGCGATCGCCATTCTCGGCATGCTGCTCGCCCTGGCCGTGTTCTATTTCGGCAAGGGCCGGATGCGGATGACAGAGGGCTATTCCGGCGTGAAGATCCTCCGCTTCAACTGGTTTGAGCGGTTCAACCACTGGATGACGGCGACCGCCTTCATCGTCCTCGCCATCACCGGCCTGAACTATGTCTTCGGCAAGCGCCTGCTGATGCCGCTGATGAGCCCGGACGCCTTCGCCACCTGGAGCTACTGGGCGAAGTACGCCCACAACTTCGTCTCCTGGGCGTTCATGGTCGGCGTGTTCTTCATGCTGGTCATCTGGATCAAGGACAACCTGCCGGATCGCTACGACTGGCGCTGGATCCGCGAAGCCGGCGGGTTCCTCCGCAACACCCATCCCCCGGCGGGCCGCTTCAACGCCGGTCAGAAGCTGATCTTCTGGTCGGTCGTCCTCGGCGGCATCGCGCTGTCGGTGACGGGCGTGATCATGCTGTTCCCGTTCTCCTTCACCGACATCAACGGCATGCAGTTGGCGCAGTACGTCCATGCCGTGGTCGGCATGGTCATGATCGCGGTGATCCTCGCCCACATCTATATCGGCTCGCTCGGCATGGAGGGCGCCTACGACGCGATGGGCAGCGGCGAGGTCGATCTCAACTGGGCCCGCGCCCACCACAGCGCCTGGGTCGAGGCGCAGGAGGCCCGCGTCACCGGCCGTCCCGCCGCCACGATGGCGCCCGCGGCATAGCACGGCCCGGAGCCCGCGAGGCTCCGCGCCCCGGGTCGACGGAAGCCGCCGGACGCCCGTTCCGGCGGTTCTTCTTTTTCTCCAGCCGCCGCTTCGGCCGCAGCCGCCCACGCCGCGCGGCGCCCGGCAACGCCTCGGACACACGCGCATCTGGCGGGCGACGGGCTACTGTTGCTGCGCGGCGGCGCTCGCGCGCAGCAAGAAAAGCCCGCCCCGCCCCATCGGGGCGGGACGGGCGCAACGCCACTCCTCTGAAGCTTGCCGCCCGGAGGCGGGACGCGTCTGGCGCCGATGCTAGACCCGGCGCGGTCGCGGGGGACGGCCGGACCTCACGCCCGTCCCGCCACGCGCGTCAGCCGTTGCTTCCGGTCGTGCCGGCGTCGGCCTCGAGGCCGGTGGGCTCGCCGCGCCAGTTCCTGCCGACGAGATTGTAGCCGGGATTGCCGACGCGCGTGCTCTCGGTGCTGCTGTAGACCTCCCACGCGGGCTTCCATTCCTCCCTCTGCAGGAAGAAGCCGGCGCCGATCGCGATGACGACCGCCGCCAGGATGCCGGTCACGATTACCCCCATCATCTGTTCTCCTTGTTTGCGACCAACACCCTCGCAATCACTGGTTCGGCTGCTGGCCGAAGAATTTCGGGTCGAGGGCGGCGAGCGCCAGCAGCGGAGCGGGCATGGCGACGCCGGCCACGCGCATCTTCCTCGCCGCGGCGCGGCAGCCCATGATGTCGTTGGCGTCGGCGAGCGCCTGCGCCTCCTCGACCGACATGACGGAATCCTTCGGCGGGCTCGTCGGCGCCGCCGGCACGGGCGCGCTGATGCCGGAGGTCTGCGGCGCATTCTGCCCGGTGCCCTGCGCCGGCTGCGCGG
>JAEZEK010000234.1 GCA_023417735.1 Pseudomonadota bacterium
CAGCAGCAGGCCGCTGCCCCGGTCGAGCAGCAGGCCGCCGCCCCAGCCGAGCAGCAGGCCGCCGCCGGCGAGGCGAGCGGGATGGTCGCCATGGTGGCGGCTGCCGACATCGCCGTCGGCGAACGCTCGGCGCGCAAGTGCGCGGCCTGCCATTCCTTCAACGAGGGTGGGCCGAACAAGGTCGGCCCGAACCTCTGGGACAGCGTCGGCAAGCCGATCGCGGCGCAGGAAGGCTTCAACTATTCGCCGGCGATGAGGGAGTTCTCGAACGGCGGCGCCGAGACCTGGACGATCGAGCACCTCGACGCCTTCCTCCTGAACCCCAAGGCGACCGTCCCTGGGACGAAGATGGCCTTTCCGGGCATCAGGAACGACGACGAGCGCGCCGCCCTGATCGCCTACATGCACTCGCTGTCTGCGAACCCGGAACCGCTCGCCGGCGCGCAATAGCCGCCGCAGACCCGCCTCACACCCGAAGGGCCGGCCCGCAGCGCCGGCCCGTTTTTCGTCGCCGGGCATTAAATTTTGGTCAGATTGGCCGATGAAGGGTGAAGCCGCGGACGCCGCGTCCTAATATCGGCGGCAGAGTCGACGGATAGGAGTATCGGATCAGCATGCGCGGCCGCATCAGCCTGCCCCTCGCCGCCGGCCTGGAATTCGCGCCGGCTGGCGCCGCCTTCGCCGATCACGACGGCTGGCACAGCGCGACCTCGCTGATCGGCGAACCGAAATATCCCGAAGGCTTCCGGCACTACGACTACGTGAACCCGGACGCGCCGAAGGGCGGCACGCTGAACCAGGTCGCCGTCGGCACCTTCGACAGCTTCAATCCGTTCATCGTGCGCGGCGCCGTCGCGGCCGGCCTCGGCCCGACCGGCGGCTACCTCTACGATTCGCTAATGGATCAGTCGACCGACCAGCCCGGCACGAGCTACGGGCTGATCGCCGAGGCGGTGCGCCACCCGGCCGACTTCTCCTCCGCCACGATCCGGCTCAATCCCGCGGCCCGCTGGCACGACGGGCAGCCGATCACCCCGGAGGACGTGGTCTGGACCTTCGATGCCCTGAAGGGCTCGAGCCCGTTCTGGAAGCAGTACTACAACCACGTCGAGAAGGCGG
Source organism: Pseudomonadota bacterium (assembly GCA_023417735.1). Taxonomy (GTDB): domain Bacteria; phylum Pseudomonadota; class Alphaproteobacteria; order Rhizobiales; family Afifellaceae; genus Propylenella. The sequence goes on from JAEZEK010000234.1 coordinate 1,120, forward strand.
AACGGACCGGCGACGGCGAGGTCACGTTCACCTTCGATCAGGCCGGCAACCGCGAACTGCCGAACATCATCGGCGACATGCCCGTGCTGCCGAAGCACTGGTGGGAGGGCACGAGCCCGAACGGCCGCAAGCGCGACATCACGCAGCCGATCCTCGAGCCGCCGCTCGGCTCCGGCCCCTACCGGATCGCCTCGTTCGAGGGCGGCCGCACGATCGTCTGGGAGCGCGTCCCCGACTACTGGGGCGCGGAGCAGCCGACGCGGCGCGGCCGCTACAATTACGACCGGATCCGGTTCACCTATTTCCGCAGCGCCGACGCGATCTGGGAGGCGTTCAAGAAGGGCGGCCTGTACGATTTCCGAGTCGAGAACCGGGCGCAGCGCTGGGCGCAGGGCTACGATTTCCCGGCGTTCCAGCGCGGCCAGGTGAAGAAGCAGGCGTTCACGCAGGAATCGGTCCAGCCGATGCAGGCCTTCGTGATGAACACCCGCCGCGAGCAGTTCAAGGACCCGAAGGTGCGCCGCGCGCTCAGCCTCGTCTTCGACTTCGAGAGCATGAACCGGACGCTCTTCTACGGGCTCTACAAGCGGACGAGCTCCTATTTCGAGGGCAGCGAGCTCGCCTCGTCCGGCCTGCCGGAAGGCCGCGAGCTGGAGATCCTGGAGAGCGTGCGCGACCTCGTCCCGCCCGAGGTCTTCACCGAGCCGTTCACGCTTCCCGTCTACGAGAAGCCCGGCGACGACCGCAAATACCTCCGCGAGGCCGCGCGGCTCCTGCAGGAGGCGGGCTGGGTGCCGCAGGGCGGCCGGCTCGTCAACGAGCAGACCGGCCAGGCGATGGCGATCCAGTTCCTCGGCAACGACCCGACGAGCGAGCGGGTGATGCTGCCCTTCGTGAACGCGCTCCGCCGGCTCGGCATCGACGCCGGCATCCGGATCGTCGACAGCGCCCAGTACCAGGCGATGACCGACAATTTCGACTACGACGTCATCACCGACATCTTCGCGCAGTCGCTGTCGCCCGGCAACGAGCAGCGCGACTTCTGGAGCTCGCAGGCCGCCGACCAGCCCGGCAGCCGCAACTCCGCCGGCATCGCGAACGAGGCGGTGGACAAGCTGATCGACCGGGTGATCTTCGCCAAGGACCGCGACGAGCTGGTGGCGGCCACGCGCGCGCTCGACCGCGTGCTGCTGTGGAACTTCTACGCGGTCCCGCAATGGCACAATCCGGAGGTCTGGATCGCGTACTGGACCAAGTTCGGCATTCCCGAGAAGCAGCCGGCCTATGCGGGCGTGGACACCTTCTCCTGGTGGATCGAGACCGACCGCGAGCGCACGCTGGAGCCCCAGCAGTGACCGACGGCGCCACCCGCCGCGACGTCCTCAGGCTCGCCGGCGCCGTCGCCGGCGCGAGCCTCCTCCCGGGCTTCGCCTTCGCAGAGGCGGAAGGGCGCCGGCACGGCATGGCGGTTATCGGCGACCTCAGGTACGGGCCCGACTTCCGGCACTTCGACTACGTGAACCCAAACGCGCCGCGCGGCGGGCGCATCGTCACCCAGCTTTCGTCCTGGGGCTACAACCAGAACCCGAACACCTTCAACACACTGAACATCTACGTCCTGCGCGGCGACGGGGCGGCCGGCATGCCGCTCACCTTCGCAAGCCTGATGGCGGGCTCCGCGGACGAGCCGGGCAGCGTCTACGGCCTCGTCGCGCGCGAGGTCGAACCCTCCGAAGACGGCAAGACGCTGCGGTTCTTCCTTCGGCCGGAGGCCGTGTTCCACGACGGCAGCCCGATCACCGCCGAGGACGTCGCCTTCTCGCTCCAGGTGCTCCGGGACGAAGGCCACCCGAACATCGCGCTCGACCTCAAGGGCGTCACCGCGATCGAGGTCGAGGACGAGCGGACGATCACCGTCCGGCTCGGCCCGGAGACGGGGCGCAGCCTGCCCATCCTGGTCGCCACGGCACCGATCTTCTCCAGGGGGTGGTGGGCAGGCCGGACGTTCGGCGCATCCCTCAGCGAGCCTCCGCTCGGCTCCGGCCCGTACCGCGTCGCCGCCTTCGCCTTCGGAAATGCGATCGAGTTCGAGCGGGTGCGGCCCTGGTGGGCCGACGACCTCCCGGTCATGCGGGGCCGCTACAATTTCGATCGCATCCGCTACGAGTACTACCGCGACCGGACGACCTCCTTCGAGGCCTTCAAAAAGGGCCAACTCACCTTCCGGGAGGAGTTCACCTCCCGCATCTGGGCGCGCGACTACGATTTTCCGGCGAGACTCGACGGCCGCGTCGTGCGCGACGAGGTGCCGAGCGGCTCGCCGTCCGGCGCGCAGGGCTGGTTCATCAACATGCGCCGGCCGAAATTCGCCGATCCGCGGGTCCGGCTTGCGCTCGTGCATGCCTTCGACTTCGAATGGACGAACCAGAACATCATGTTCGGCTCGTACCAGCGCACCCATTCCTTCTTCGAGAATTCGGAGCTGAAGGCGGAGGGCGCGCCGGGCGAGGGCGAGCTGGCGCTGCTGGAGCCGTTCCGCGGCAAGGTTCCCGACGAGGTCTTCGGCGAGGCCTCCGTGCCGCCTGTTTCCGACGGCTCGGGCCGCGACCGGCGCAACCTCCAGCGCGCGAACGAGCTTCTCATGGAGGCCGGCTGCACGCGGGGGCCGAACGGGCTTCTGACGCCGCAGGGCGAACCCTTCACGGTGGAGTTCCTCGACAACGACAACACCTTCGAGCCGCATCACAACGCCTACATCAACGGCCTTCGCCTGCTCGGCATCCGCGGCAGCTACCGGGTGGTCGACCCGGCCCAGTACAACGAGCGCCTGAAGCGCTTCGACTTCGACATGGTGGTGTCGCGCTTCCGAACCGCGCTCTATCCCGACGAGGGCATCCGGCAGTTCTTCTCCAGCGAGCGGGCAAGGCAGGAGGGCTCGTACAACCTCGCCGGCATCGCGAGCCCGGCAGTCGACGCTCTGGTGGAGGCGATGATCGCGAGCGAGGACTGGGACGGCTTCGTGACCTCGGCCCGCGCGCTCGACCGGGTCCTGCGCGCCGAGCACTTCTGGGTCCCGCAATGGTTCAAGCCGGTGCACTGGTTCGCCTACTGGGACATGTACGAACGGCCCGCGACCACCGCGCGCTACGATCCCGGCGTGCTCGACACCTGGTGGCAGGCGGCCGACAAGGCCGCCGCGCTCGGAAAGGGCTGACCCGGCATGGCCGCCTATATCGTCCGGCGTCTGCTCCTGATGATCCCGACCATCCTCGGGATCATGGCGATCTCCTTCCTGGTCATCCAGTTCGCGCCCGGGGGCCCGGTCGAGCGCGTCATCGCGCAGCTGCAGGGCACCGACGTTTCGGCGACCGCCCGCATCGGCGGCTCCACCACGGGCGATTTCGGCGGATCGGGGAGCCAGCCCGGATCCGGCTCGGAAGCCTCGGCGGTCAGCTCGAAATATCGCGGCGCGCAGGGCCTCGATCCCCAGTTCATCCTGGAGCTCGAGCGCCAGTTCGGCTTCGACAAGCCGGCGCACGAGCGCTTCCTGCTGATGATCTGGAACTACCTGCGTTTCGATTTCGGCGAGAGCTATTTCCGCGACATCTCGGTGATCGACCTCATCATCGAGAAGCTGCCCGTCTCGATCTCGCTCGGGCTCTGGATGACGTTCCTGTCCTACCTGATCTCGATCCCGCTCGGCATCCGCAAGGCGGTGCGCGACGGAACGCGCTTCGACGTGTGGACCTCCGGCGTGATCGTCGTCGCCTATGCCGTTCCCGGCTTCCTGTTCGCGATCTTCCTGATCGTCTTCTTCGCCGGCGGCACCTTCTTCGACTGGTTTCCGCTGCGCGGCCTGACCTCCGAGAACTGGGCCTCCATGTCCTGGCCGGAGCGGATCGTCGACTATTTCTGGCACCTGACGCTGCCGCTCATCGCGATGGCGCTCTCGGCCTTCGCCACGACGACGCTGCTGACGAAGAACTCGTTCCTCGACGAGATCCGGAAGCAGTACGTGGTGACGGCGCGCGCCAAGGGCCTGTCGGAGCGCGAGGTCCTCTACGGCCACGTCTTCCGGAACGCGATGCTGATCATCGTTTCGGGATTTCCGGCCGCCTTCGTATCCGCCTTCTTCGCAGGCTCGCTCCTGATCGAGACGATCTTCTCGCTCGACGGGCTCGGGCTGCTCGGGTTCGAGAGCGTGATCAACCGGGACTATCCGGTGGTGTTCGCCACCCTCTACATCTTCTCGCTCCTCGGCCTCTTCGTTCAGCTGATCTCCGATCTCACCTATACTTGGATCGACCCGCGCATCGATTTCGAGAGCCGGGAGGTCTGACGGCGATGGACGTGAAGACCGCGGACGAGATCGAACGCACGAAGCGCGACCCGGCGCCGGAGCCGAAGACGCAGCCCGAGGCGCCGGGCCCGGATACCGCGCTGGAGACCATCGTCCCGCTGCCGGGCCAGGAGGTCGCGCCCGCGCGCCGGACGCGCTTCGCGCTGTCGCCGATCAACCAGCGCCGCTGGCACAATTTCACGGCCAACCGGCGCGGGTACTGGTCGCTCTGGATCTTCCTCACCCTCTTCGTCCTGTCGCTCTTCGCCGAGTTCCTGGCGAACGACCGTCCGATCCTCGTCTCTTACAAGGGCGAGCTGCTCTATCCCGTCTTCATCGACTATCCGGAGGAGAAGTTCGGCGGCTTCCTCGCCCGGACCGACTACCGCGACCCCTACATCCAGGAGGAGATCGAGGCGAACGGCTGGATCGTCTGGCCGCCGATCCGCTACTCCTATCGCACCGTCAACAACGAGATCCCCGTCCCGGCCCCTGCGCCGCCCTCCTGGATGCTCGACAAGGAGCAGCGCTGCGCCGCCTACAGCCTGGGGCAGGAAGACCCCAACTGCACCGCCTGGAACTGGAACTGGCTCGGCACCGACGACCAGGCCCGCGACGTCGTCGCGCGGATGATCTACGGCTTCCGGCTGTCCGTCCTCTTCGGCCTGGTGCTGACGGTGCTCTCCTCGGTGATCGGGGTCGCCGCCGGCGCCGTGCAGGGCTATTTCGGCGGCCGTGTCGACCTCTTCTTCCAGCGCTTCATCGAGATCTGGACGGCGATCCCGTCGCTCTACCTGCTGCTGATCATCTCCTCGGTGCTGGCGCCGGGCTTCTGGGTGCTGCTCGGGATCCTGCTCCTCTTCTCCTGGGTCGCGCTGGTCGGGGTCGTGCGCGCCGAGTTCCTGAGAGCGCGGAACTTCGAGTACGTGAAGGCGGCGCGCGCACTCGGCGTCGGCAACCTCACCATCATGTTCCGGCACCTGCTGCCGAACGCGATGGTGGCCACGCTGACCTTCATGCCGTTCATCCTGAACGGCTCGATCACCACCCTCACCTCGCTCGACTTCCTCGGCTTCGGGCTGCCGCCCGGCTCGCCCTCGCTCGGCGAGCTCCTCGCGCAGGGCAAGTCGAACCTGCAGGCGCCGTGGCTCGGGATCACCGGCTTCCTGGTGATCTCGCTCATGCTGTCGCTGCTGATCTTCGTCGGAGAGGCCGTCCGCGACGCCTTCGACCCGCGCAAGACCTTCGTGTAGGATTGCGGGCATGGACGAGAGCAAACGCCGTGTCATCGAGGACTACCCCGCAGAGAAACTTCCCGAGGAGCTGCGCGGCGACATCGATCCCAGCCGTCGCACCCGGGTGATCGTGGAGGTCACCGAAAGCCGCCGTCGCACCATCCCAGAGCCGTATCTGCGCAGCTTTGGCGCCCACCGGGACATGAATACCTCGGTCGAGGACGCAGTCGCCCGCGTTCGTGCCTTGCGAGACGAGTGGGGTGAATGATCCGGTCTCCGCGCTGGCGAGTCTATCTCGATTCCAATCTGTTCATCCGGCACGTCGAAAGCGCCGACGACGCGCTCATCTTCTTGCTGGAGCAAGCCGCAGACGACGTCCTGAGTCTCCATGCGAGCGAACTCACCCTCGCCGAGGTCCTGGTTGATCCGCTCCGTCGGCACGATCGGAGCCGGGCGGCTCTCTTCGGAGAGATTCTGACCGGGGACGACTGGCTCCAGGTTGTTCCCGTATCCCGGACGATCCTGGTGCGGAGCGCAGAGGTGCGCGCGGCTCTCGGAAACAAGCTCCCGGACGCCATTCATGTGGCGACCGCAATGGACTGCTCCTGCAATGTGCTCGTCTCGTCTGACAGGAGGCTCCGCACACCGTCCGAGATGGTTCGGGTAAGCGTCGATGCAGTCAAGGATCTCGATCGATGGCCGTGACCGCCCCCCTCCTCTCCGTCCGCGACCTGTCCGTCGATTTCCGTCAGGGCGAAACCGTGACGCACGCCGTGCGGAACGTCTCCTTCGATGTCGGCGAGCGGGAGACGGTGGCGCTCGTCGGCGAATCGGGCTCCGGCAAGTCGGTGACGGCGCTCTCCGTCCTCAAGCTCCTGCCCTACCCCGCCGCGCATCACCCGACCGGCACCATCCATTTCAAGGGCCGCGAACTGGTCCATGCCGACGCGAACACGCTGCGCGAGGTGCGCGGCAACCAGATTTCGATGGTGTTCCAGGAGCCGATGAGCTCGCTCAACCCGCTTCACACGGTGGAGCGGCAGGTCGGCGAGGTGCTCGACGTGCATCGCGGCATGCGCGGGCCGGCGGCGCGCGCACGCGTGCTGGAGCTCCTCCATCAGGTCGGCATCCGCGATCCGGAGGAACGGCTCGGCGCCTACCCGCACCAGCTTTCCGGCGGGCAGCGGCAGCGCGTCATGATCGCGATGGCGCTCGCCAACGAGCCCGAGCTCCTGATCGCGGACGAGCCGACCACGGCGCTCGACGTGACCGTGCAGGCGCAGATCCTCGAACTCCTGGCCGAGTTGAAGCGGCAGCGCGGGCTGTCGATGCTCTTCATCACCCACGACCTCGGCATCGTCCGGAAGATCGCCGACCGGGTCTGCGTCATGACGGAGGGCCGGATCGTCGAGACGGGGCCGACCGAGTCGATCTTCCGGCATCCCCAGCACGCCTATACCAGGCACCTCCTCGCCGCCGAGCCGAAGGGCGAGCCGCCGGTGCGCAACCCCGACGCGCCGATCGTGCTCCGCGGTGAGGACGTGAAGGTCTGGTTCCCGATCAGGCGCGGCGTACTCCGCCGCACCGTCGGCCACATCAAGGCCGTCGACGGGATCGACGTCGCCGTCCGGGAGGGGCAGACGCTCGGGGTCGTCGGCGAGTCCGGATCAGGCAAGACGACGCTCGGGCTCGCGCTCCTGCGGCTCACCTCCTCGGAAGGCCGGATCGTCTTCCTCGGACGCGACATCCAGGGAGCGACCTTCAAGGCGATGCGCCCGGTCCGCGCCGACATGCAGATCGTCTTCCAGGATCCGTTCGGCTCGCTCAGCCCGCGCATGGTGATCCGCGACGTCGTGGCCGAGGGCCTGCAGATCCACGAGCCGACGCTCTCGCCCGAGGCGCGCGACCGCCGGGTCGTGCAGGCGCTCACCGAGGTCGGCATCGACCCCGAGAGCCGCTTCCGTTATCCGCACGAATTCTCCGGCGGGCAGCGCCAGCGCATCGCGATCGCCCGCGCTATGGTGCTCGAGCCGAAATTCGTCATGCTGGACGAGCCCACCTCGGCGCTCGACATGAGCGTGCAGGCGCAGGTGGTCGATCTCCTGCGCGACCTGCAGCGCCGGCACGGCCTCTCCTATCTCTTCATCAGCCACGACCTGAAGGTCGTGCGCGCGCTCGCCAACGACGTCATCGTCATGCGGAACGGCAAGGTGGTCGAATCCGGCCCCGCCGAAACCATCTTCGATGCGCCGAAGGAGGCGTACACGAAGGCGCTGATGGCGGCCGCTTTCGCGATGCAGACGGCGCCGGCGGCGGGGCTCGCGGACTGACCATGACGATCCTGATCGCTTCGACCTTCGATCCCGACGGCTGGACGCGCCACATGCGCGCGGCGATGCCGGACCGGCGCATCATCGCGACGACGCGGAGGGGCGAGTTCGAGGGCGCGCCGGACGACCTCGAGGCCGTCCGTTACGTGCTCGCCTGGAAGCCCAGGATAGACCTGCTCGAACGGCTGCCCCGCCTGGAGGTGCTGTTCTCCCTCGGCGCCGGGGTCGACCACCTGATGACGCTTCCTCGGCTCCCCGGGGTGCCGGTGGTCAGGATCGTCGATCCGGACCTGACGGCGCGCATGACGGAATACGTGGTCTGGCAGGTCCTCCACCACCATCGCCAGGCGTTCGCGTACCGGCGCCAGCAGGCCGCCCGGCAGTGGCGCGACCTCCGGCAGCCCGCCGCGCGCCACGTCACGGTCGGGATCATGGGCCTCGGCGTGCTCGGCCGGAGCGCCGCCGATCTGGTCGCCCGCCTCGGCTTCCGCGTGATCGGGTGGAGCCGCAGCGCGAAATCGGTGCCGGGCGTGGAGACGTTCGCCGGCGAGGCTGAGCTCGAGCGCTTCCTCGGCGAGACCGACATCCTCGTCGCGCTGCTGCCGCTCACGCCGGAGACGGAGGGCATCCTCGACCGCAAGCTCATCGCCGCGCTCAGGAAGGACGGCCCGCTCGGCGGTCCGGTCCTGATCAATGCCGGCCGTGGCGGCAGCCAGGTCGAGGCCGACATCGACGCCGCCCTCCGGGACGGGACGCTGAAGGGCGCGAGCCTTGACGTGTTCGAGCACGAGCCGCTGGCGCCGGAGAGCCCGCTTTGGAACGCGCCGAACCTCGTCCTGACGCCGCACGTCGCGGCCGTCTCGGATGCCGCGGCGCTCTCGATCGGCATCGCCGAGCAGATCCGCGCCTTCGAGCGCGGCGAGCCGCTGCGGAACGTGGTCGATCCGAAACGGGGCTATTGAGCGATCAGGCGAGGCGGCGGACCGCCGTCATCGTGATCCCCTTGGCGCCGAAGCGGGCCAACGCAGCGCCAAGCGGCTCGCTCGCGACCGCCATGTGGTGGGCGTCGGCGTGCAGCAGGCGCTCCGGATCCTGCATGATGCCGACGTGCCCCGGCCAGAAGACGAGATCGCCGCGCCGCAGTTCGGGCAGCGCGGTGACGATCGGCAGCTTCATGCCGAGGTCCTGCTGCTGCATGTCGGAATCCCGCGGTGCTTCTATGCCGGCCGCGCCGAGCGCGACCTGGACGAGCGCCGAGCAGTCCAGCCCCAGGCTCGTCTTCCCGCCCCAGAGATAGGGGACGTGGAGAAAGCGCTCGGCGACGGCGACGAAGTCGGCCTCGGCCGCATCGCCGATCGCGCGGAGATGTTGCATTACCACCGCGCCGGCGGGCGCGATCAGCGCGTAGCGGGCGTTGCGGTCCTCAGCCTCGCCGGTGACGCTCACGCGCGCGCCGATGGAGAGGGCGGCGATCGGTTCGCTCTTGATGTCTGGCCCGGAGAAGACCGGCGTCCGCAGGGCCGCCACCCTGTGCGTCGGCACGGCGGCGTCCGCCGAAAGGCTGTCGAGCGGAAGCCAGCCGACGTAGCAGTCGGCGACGAGCTGGCCCCAGGCCCAGCCTTCCTCCGTCGCCTCGAACACCCGCACGGCCTCGCCGGCGAGCGCCTCGGTGAGCCGCATGGAGTCGCGCCGCGCCTCGCGCCGGACCGGAGCCGCGGGAGCCGTCACCCGCATCAGCACCGGCTCCGCGAAGTGCTCCGCCTCGACCCGGCCGCGGAGCGCCGCGTCCGCCAGATCGGGCCTGAATGCGTTCCGCCGCGGGTCCAAACCGGCCATGCTCCCTCCCACCCGGCGATCGCCTCAGCCGTAGCGCTCCGACAGGACCTCGAAGATCGCGCGGACGGCCTGGGCTTCGCCCCCCTCCGGCCCGTGCGCGCGTGCGCTCGGGTTCCAGGCGAAGATGTCGAAATGGGCGAAGGTCGCGGCCTTCTCGACGAAGCGGTCCAGGACGAGCGCGGCGACGATCGAGCCGGCATGGGCGTTGCCGCCGATGTTGTTGATGTCGGCCACCTTGGACGAGAGCCAGGTTTCGTACGGCCGCCAGAGCGGCATCCGCCAGACCGGGTCGCAGACGCGGGTGGCGGCTGCGGCGAGGCTGCCGGCGAAGCCGTCGTCGTCGCAGTAGAAGGGCGGCAGCTCGGGACCGAGCGCCACGCGCGCCGCCCCCGTCAGCGTCGCCATCGAGACGATGAGGGCCGGCGCCTCCTCGTCGGCAAGCGCCAGGGCGTCGGCGAGGATCAGCCGGCCCTCGGCATCGGTGTTGCCGATCTCGACGTTCAGCCCCTTCCGGCTCTTCAGCACGTCGCCCGGACGGAAGGCGCGGCCGGAGATCGCATTCTCGACGGCCGGCACGAGGACCCGGAGGCGGACCTTCAGCCCGGACTCCATCACCATGCGGGCAAGCGCCAGCACGTTCGCGGCCCCGCCCATGTCCTTCTTCATGAGCAGCATGCCGCTCGACGACTTGATGTCGAGGCCGCCGGTGTCGAAGGCCACGCCCTTGCCGACGAGCGTGACCTTCGGATGGCTCGGGTCGCCCCAGCTGAAGTCCGCCAGCAGCGGCTCGCGGTCGCTCGCCGCGCCGACGGCGGCGATCAACGGAAAGCCTTCGGCGAGAGCGGCGCCCGATACGAGCC
>JAEZEK010000308.1 GCA_023417735.1 Pseudomonadota bacterium
CCGCCGATCTCCGGCGTGCCGGTGCCCGGCGCATAGGCCGGGTCGAGGACGTCGATGTCGAAGGTGACGTAGCAAGGCGCGTCGCCCACGATCGCGCGCGCCTCCGCCATCACGTCGGCGATGCCGCGCGCGCGAAGTTCCTCGATGAAGACAATGCGCACGCCTTCCGCCCGCGCGAAATCGTAGTTTGCGGCGTCGGAGATGGCGCCGCGCAGCCCGATCTGCACGAAGCGCTGCGGGTCGACCAGCCCCTCCTCGATGGCGCGCCGGAACGGCGTGCCGTGATTGTAGCGGCTCGTCCCGAAGAAGCTGTCATAGGTGTCGGAATGGGCGTCGAGCTGGATCAGCCCGAGCGGCCCGCCGGCCGCGATCCCGCGCAGGATCGGCAGCGAGATCAGGTGGTCGCCGCCGACCGACAGCGGCACGGCGCCCGCCGCGCGGACGCCGGCATAGAAGGCGCGGAGCTTCTCCAGGCTGTCGTCGAGGTCGAGCGGGTTGACCGGCGCGTCGCCGCAATCCCCGGCCCGGACGAGATCGAACGGGGAGATCCCGGTCGCGTGGTGGACGCGGCGGACCCAGGTCGACTGGTTGCGGATCTCGCGCGGGCCGTGGCGGGCGCCCGGCCGGTTGGTCGTGCCGCCGTCGAAGGGCACGCCGACGATCGCCACCTCGACGGCGTCCGGCTGCACGACGGGCAGGCGCATGAAGGTCGGCACGCCGGCGAAGCGCGGCACGAGCCCGGAATCGAGCGGCTGGAAATCGCTGATGCTCATGGTGTCAGAGTCCGAATTCGGCGCGCACGGCCTCTGAGATCAGGGCCACGTGGTCGTCCATCAGCCATTGCCCCTTCTCCGCCGTCGCCTTCTCGGCGCGGGCGAGCACGCCCGAAGCCGGCACGAAGCCCTGCGGCACCGGGTGCACGTCGTAGGTCGGGAACTGTGCCGGCCCGTCGTCGGGCACCTTCGCCATGTCGACGAGATCGGGGCGGAGCAGCAGCATGAGCGAGGTCTCGAGCAGGCTCGCATGCTCCAGCTCCGTGCCGGGGAAACCCTCCGGGAACAGCCGGTCGAGCGTGGCGCGCCGGACGAAGTCCCAATATTCGAGCTTCATCAGGCGCATGTCGGCGATGCCGTCGCGGCGCAGCTCGCGCAGGCCGAGATCGACCCCTTCGACCGCCGGCCAGCCGTTCTCGAAATGGCCGTTCACGACCACGATGCGGCGGATGCCGTTCTGCCCGAGCGCACGGATGACGTCGCGCACGACCAGCGAGAAGGTGTTCGCGTCGAGGCTCGTCGTGCCGGGGAACGCCTCGCCGCCGCCCGAGCGCGGCATCGACTTGTAGCCGTAGGGGATGGTCGGCGCGACGAGGCCGCCGACCCCGCGCGCGACGCGCTCGCACACCCCCGTCGGCAGCACCACGTCGACGTTGAGCGCCATGTGCGGGCCGTGCTGCTCGGTCGCGCCGAGCGGCAGGAAGACGATCACGCCCTCCCCGGCCCGCCGCTGGAACTCGGGCCAGGTGAGCTCGGCCATGAACACGCTGTCTGCCATTTCTCGTCCTCAGTGCATGGCCGCGCCGCCGTCGACGCTGATGCATTGCCCGGTGGTGAAGGTCGCGGCGGGCGAGGCGAGGAACAGGATCGCCGCGGCGACCTCCTCCGGCCGCCCGATCCGCCCCATCGGATTGTTCGTCTCCAGCGCCTTCTGCGCGTCGGTCATGCGGTCGAAGGCGAGGAGCGGCGTGTCGATCGGGCCCGGCGCGACGGCGTTGACGAGGATGTCGGGCGCGGGCTCGCGCGCCCCGGATCGCGTCAGCGCGATCACCGCGCCCTTGGTGGCGCAATAGCCGGAGGCATTCTGCCGGCCGAGATAGGCGAGCTCGGAGGCGACGTTGATGATCCGCCCGCCCGGCCCCATCGCCTTCAGCGCCTCGCGCGCGACGAGGATCGGCCCGCGCAAATTGACCGCGTACATCCGGTCCATGTCGGCGATGTCAATCGATGCGAGCGGCGCCTCGATCTCGATGCCGGCGCAGTTGACCAGGATGTCGATGCCGCCGAGCGCCTCCGCCGCCGCGGCGATGCCGGCGACCACCTCCGCCTCGCGCGCGAGGTCGGCGACCACCCAGTCCCCGTCGTTCTCCGCGCCGACGCGGTCGAGTCCGAGGGCGTGTGCGCCGGCACCGCGGAAAGCCGCCAACGCCGCCCTCCCGATCCCGCTCCCCGCCCCCGTCACCACCACCCGCCTGCCCTTGAGATCGGTCACCAGGGCACCTCCCCGCGGTCGACCCCGAGCGTCTGGCCGGTGACGTTCGCGGCGAGGTCGGAGGCCAGGAACAAATACGGGCCGGCGGCGTCCGCCGGCTCCATCAGGCCCGGCAGCGCCTGCGCGCCGACGATCAGGTCGAGCAGCTCCGCCTCCGGCCGCCCCGATCTCTCCGCCATCCGGCCGAGCGAGCGCATGCTGGCGACGGTGCGCACCCAGCCGGGGCAGACGGCGTTGACGCGGATGCCGCGCGGCCCGAGCTCCTTCGCCCACGTCTTGGTGAGGCCGATCACCGCGTGCTTGGAAGCCACGTAGGCGGAGAAGAGCGGCTCGGCCACCCGCCCCCAGACGGACGCCGTGTTGATGATCGCCCCGCCGTCGCCCATGGCTGAAAGCGCTGCGCGCGTCATCAGGAACGTGCCCGTGACGTTGATTTCGAGGATCCGGCGGAACGCCGCCTCGTTCGCGGCGCTCCCGTCGTCGAGCGGCGTCATCAGCTCGAGCCCGGCATTGTTCACGAGCACGTCGATCGCGCCGACCGTCGAGACGAGGTTCGTCACCTCCTCCGCCCGCGAGATGTCCGCCCGGTGCGCCCGGACGCCGAGCCGCTCGCCGGCGGTGAGGACATCCTCGCCGTCGGCCGCGATCGCGACCTCGGCACCCGCGGCCACGAACGCCTCGGCGATGCCGAAGCCGATGCCGCGGCTCGCCCCCGTGATGAGGACGCGGCGGCCTGAGATACCGGGAAGCGTCATTCCTCGTCGGCTCCGGTCTGGCGGAGGAGCCGCAGGATCTCGTTGCGGAGCTCGAAGAAGGGCACGCTGTCGCGCAGTTCCAGCGGGCGGTCCGCGCCGAGGCGTTCGGTCACGTCGATTTCGCTCAGGACCCGGGCCGGCCGCCTTGAGAATACGATCACCCGGTCGGCGAGGAACACGGCCTCCTCGACGTCGTGGGTGACGAAGATGACCGTCTTGGCGTCGCGCTTCTGGATGTTGCGCAGCTCGACCTGAAGCCGCTCCCGGCGCTGCGCGTCGAGCGCTCCGAACGGCTCGTCCATCAGGAGGACGTCGGAGCCGGCGGCGAGCGTCCGCGCGATCGCCACGCGCTGGCGCATGCCGCCCGAGACGCGGTTCGGGTAGGCGTCGGAGAACTCGTAGAGGCCGACCAGGTCGAGGTAGCGGTCCCGGCGCGCGAGCTTCTCGTCGTGGCTGAGGTCGCGCCGGTACTTCATGCCGAATTCGACGTTCTCGGCGACGGTCAGCCACGGGAAGGACGAGTAGGACTGGAAGACCATGCCGCGCCGGCGGTCGGGCGGGCCGACGGGCACGCCTTCGAGCAGGATCTCGCCGCTGCTCGGCTGGTCGAGGCCGCCGACCATGCGCATGAGGGTGGTCTTGCCGCAGCCGGACGGCCCGAGGAAGACCACGAACTCGTTGCGGGCGACCTCGAGGTCGAAGGTCGGCGCGACGACCTCGATCGCGTCGAAGCGCTTCGCGACGCGGCTGAAGGCGAGGTAGGGCGTGTGCATCGGCGCGCTCAGAGGTAGCGGAAGGCGCGCCGGTGCAGCGCCCGGAGCAGCTGGTCGGTCAGGAGGCCGATGACGCCGATCACGACGACGCCCGCCATCACTTCGGGCGTCTTCATGTATCGGCGCGCGGTCCAGATCACGAAGCCGATGCCGGAATCGGCCGCGACGATCTCGGCGATGATGAGATAGGTCCAGCACCAGCCGAGCGTGATCCGGAGATTGTCGACGAGGCCGGGCAGCATCGCGCGGAAGGCGACGTCCTTGAGGATCTGCCGCGGCTTGGCGCCGAGCGTGGCGGCGATCTCGACATATTCGTGCGGCACGCGGCGCATGTCGTCGGCCACGAGGAGCACGAGCTGGAAGAAGGTGCCGAGCCAGAGCAGGTAGATCTTCGTCGCCTCGCCGACGCCGAACCAGATGATGGAGAGCGGCACCAGCGCCGGAACCGGCAGGTAGCGGATGAAGTCGATGACCGGCTCGAGGGTCGAGCCGATCACCCGGTAGCTGCTCATCAGGATGCCGATCGGGATCGCCATCAGCGCCGCGATGGAGAACGCGACCCAGACCCGCATCGTCGACACGCCGGCATGCCAGAGGAGGTGCTGGTCCTGCACCATCCGGACCAGCGCCGCGATGACCGCGCTCGGGGCCGGGAAGAAGATCGGGTTGGTCAGGCCGAGCCGGCCCGCCGCCTCCCAGAGAAGGAGCAGGCCGAGGCTGCCGCCGACGGCGAGCGCGAGCTCGGTGCGCCGCGGGATCG
>JAEZEK010000311.1 GCA_023417735.1 Pseudomonadota bacterium
ATGCTCTTCGGGTTGAGGGCGGTGACCACGTAGGCGTGCGCGAAGATGCGCGAGGGCCGCGTCTCCGGCGCGGGCTCCGCGGCCGGGTCGGTCACCGGCGCGCGCCACAGCTTCACGCCCAGATAGACGAGGTACGCCGCGCCGATCCATTTCAGCACGGTGAAGAGCCCGGCCGAGGTCGCCAGCAGCGCGCCGAGGCCGAGCATGGACGCGGTCATCGCGGTGAAGTCGCCGAGCGCCACGCCGGCGACGGTGGCGAGGCCGGAGCGGCGGCCGTGGGCGATGGCGTAGGAGACGACGAGGAGCACCGTCGGCCCCGGTATCGCGACCAGGACCGCGGAGGCGGCGGCAAAGGCGAGCCAGTGCTCGAAGGACATCGGGACCCTCCCTGGAACGCCCGCATGAAGCGCGTCGGCGCGTGGGAAGGCAAGAGCCGCAGCCGGGCGGCTGCGGCAGGCGTTCTCGGCGTCGCTCCTACCGTGTCGCCGGCACGCCGACGGGCGCGGGCGGTCGCGTTCCGATGCCACGCATCTCGACCGGCGGCCGCGGCAGGCCCGAGCGGTCCGAATAGTCGAAGACCGGCTCGGGCTCGCGCTCGCGCAGCATCCTGGCGCAAGCCACGTCGAGCACGGTGGCCCCGGCGACGGCGGCGATCGCGATCCCGACGTTCTCGCGCTTCGGGTTGTCGGGATGAAGGGCGCCGGCAAGGACGGCGAGGTCGAGGGCGTCGCCGCCGATCCGCGCCCAGATCGCAGGCTCCGGGTCGTTTCCGGCGAGCACGGCCACGCCGGTCGCCACCTCGCGGGCGCCGAAGGCGCGGATGAGGCCGGCATGCTTCTCCATGCCGAGCGCACGGGCGAGGCTCTCGGCGGCGACGAGCTCCATCACGCCGAGGCCAATGCTGAACCAGCCCATGCCCTGCGCGAGGCCCTCGCCGTTGTCGGAGCCGTCGCGGCCGCTGCCATGTCGAGTGTGGGACATCGTCATCACCTCAGGGCTTCAGGACCACCTTGATGCAGCCGTCGTATTTGTCGCGGAACGTCTTGTAGTATTCGGGGCCCTCCGCGAGTCCGACCGTGTGCGTGATCACGAAGGACGGGTCGATCTGGCCCTCCTGGATGCGGCGGAGCAGGTCGTCGGTCCAGCGGTTCACGTGGGTCTGGCCGGTGCGGATGGTGAGCGCCTTGTTCATCACCATGCCGAACGGGATCTTGTCGAGAAGCCCGCCGTAGACGCCGGGGACGGAGAGGACGCCGGCCGGGCGGCAGACATACATCATCTCGCGCAATACGTGCGGCCGGTCGGTCTCCATCATGGCCGCCTGCTTCACGCGGTCGTAGATGGAATCGAGCGTCGCGGTGGCGTGCGCCTCCATTCCGACGGCGTCGATGCACTTCTCGGGCCCCTTGCCCTGGGTCAGGTCGTTCAGCCGCTCGACCACGCTCTCCTCGTCGAAATTGATGGGGATCGCGCCGCCGGCGGCGGCCATCGAGAGCCGCTCCGGCACGTTGTCGATGCACACCACCTGCCTTGCGCCGAGGAGAACGGCGCTGCGCACGCAGAACTGGCCGACCGGGCCGGCGCCCCAGATCGCGACCGTATCGGTCGGCTCGACCTCGCACTGGGCGACTGCCTGCCAGCCGGTCGGGAAGATGTCGCCGAGGAACAGGACCTGCTCGTCGGTTAGCCCGTCGGGGACCTTCACGGGCCCGACATCGGCATAGGGCACGCGTACGTATTCGGCCTGGCCACCGGGATAGCCGCCGGTCAGGTGCGTGTAGCCGTAGAGGCCGGCGGTGGTGTGGCCGAACGCCTTGTCCGCCAGCTCCTTGTTGCGGTTGGTCCGCTCGCAGACCGAGAAGTTGCCGCGCCGGCACTGGTCGCATTCGCCGCAGACGATGGTGAACGGCACGACGACGCGGTCGCCGACCTTCAGCTTGCGGTTCTCCGGGCCGACCTCGACGACCTCGCCCATGAACTCGTGGCCCATGATGTCGCCGTGCTGCATCCCGGGCATGAAGCCGTCATAGAGGTGGAGATCCGACCCGCAGATCGCGCAGCTCGTGACCTTGATGATGGCGTCGCGCGGATGCTCGATCGCCGGATCCGGCACCGTGTCGCATCTGATGTCCTGCTTTCCGTGCCAGCACAGTGCGCGCATTCGCCTCTCCTGAATGATCTTCCACCGGCGGCCATCGATCGGCACCCGGCCTCGCTCGCCTAACTACTGCCCGGCCGGGCATTGGTTCCCCGCGGGCGATGGCCTGTCCGGCGTCATACGGTCCGCGCGGCAGGGGAACCGGGCGGGAAACCAGAGATTGTGGTCTGGACGCCGATCCGTTCATCTCAGTGGGAGCGCGCAGCCATGAACCATCAGCTCAAGCCCGTCTCCGACCAGGTGATCGTCATCACGGGGGCTTCCAGCGGCATCGGCCTCGCCACGGCGCTCGCCGCCGGCCGGCAAGGCGCCCGCCTCGTCCTCGCCTCGCGGAACGGATCCGCGCTGACGGATGCCGAGCGGCAGGTCAGGGAAGCCGGCGGCGAGGCCGTCCTCCACGTCGTCGCCGACGTCGGCAGGCGCAGCGACCTGGAGGCGGTCGCTCAGGCCGCGATCGAACGCTTCGGCGGCTTCGACACCTGGGTGAACAATGCCGGCGTCTCGATCTGGGGCAAGCTCGTCGACGTGAGCGACGAGGACCACCGAAAGCTGTTCGAGACGAACTTCTGGGGCCTGGTCTACGGCTCCACGATCGCCGTCGACCATCTGCGGCGGAAGGGCGGCGCACTCGTCAACGTCGGAAGCGTCGCATCCGACATGGCCCTGCCCATCCAGGGCATGTACGCCGCCAGCAAGCACGCGGTGAAGGGCTTCACCGACGCGCTCAGGATGGAACTCGAAGCCGACGGCGCGCCGGTCTCCGTGACGCTGATCAAGCCGACCTCGATCGACACGCCGTTCCCGCGGCACGCACGGAACTACACCGGGCAGGAGGCGAAGCTGCCGCCGCCCGTCTATCCGCCGGAGGAAGTGGCGCGGGCGATCCTCCATGCCGCCGCTCATCCGGCGCGTGATATCTATGTCGGGGGCGCCGCCAAGATGATGGCGAGCATGCAGAAGCATGCGCCGGGCACCATGGACTGGATCGGCGCCAACGTGATGGTCGGCCAGCAGCTGCGCGACGAGCCGGTCAGCGATCCGCACGGCGCGCTCCATCATGCCGGCCGGGACGGGGCGGTGCGCGGCGACCAGCCGGGCCACGTCATGGGATCGAGCGCCTATACGCGGGCCTCGCTCCACCCGATCGTCGGCGCTGCGCTGTTCTCCGCCGCCGGCATCGCCGCGGCGGCGGGGCGGGGGG
>JAEZEK010000334.1 GCA_023417735.1 Pseudomonadota bacterium
CGTCACGCTCGTCAGCGGCCCGGTCGGCATCGCTCCGCCGGCCGGGGTCGGTGTGGTACGCGTGGAGACCGCACGCGAGATGCTGGCGGCCGTCGAGGCGGCCCTGCCGGCCGACGTCGCGGTGATGGCGGCCGCGGTCGCCGACTGGCGCGCCGCCGGGGAAAGCGCCGAAAAGATCAAGAAGGCCGGCGACGGCCCGCCGGCGCTCCAGCTGGTGGAGAACCCGGACATCCTCGCCACGGTAGCGCGCGGCCCGCGCCGGCCGGCGCTCGTGATCGGGTTCGCGGCGGAGACGCAGGACCTTCTGGCGAATGCGCGGTCCAAGCTCGAGCGCAAGGGCTGCGACTGGATCGTGGCGAACGACGTCTCCCCGGAGACCGGCATCATGGGCGGCGAGCGGAACAGGGTGCACCTCGTCACGAGCGAAGGCGTCGAGGACTGGCCCGAAATGCCCAAGGACGGGGTCGCCCGGGCGCTCGTGGAGCGGATCGCAGCGCATTTCGTGCCGGCCGGCGGCCAGGGAGGCGGGCCTTGAGCCTGAAGGTCGAGATCGTCGTCCTGCCGCACGGGGAGGGGATCGGGCTCCCGCGCTACCAGAGCGCCGGGGCGGCCGGGCTCGACCTCTGCGCCGCCGTTCCCGCCGAGGCGCCGGTCAGCCTCGCCCCGGGGGTCCGCCACCTCGTCCCGACCGGGCTGGCGATGGCGATTCCGGACGGCTATGAAGGCCAGGTGCGCCCCCGTTCGGGGCTCGCCGTGCGCCACGGCGTGACGGTGGTGAACGCGCCCGGCACGATCGACAGCGACTATCGCGGCGAGGTGATGGTCGGTCTCGTCAATCTCGGCCAGGAGCGCGTGGAGATCGCCCGCGGCATGCGGATCGCCCAGCTCGTCTTCGCGCCTGTGACGCGCGCCGAACTGGTCGAGGTTCTCGAGCTCGATGCGACCCAGCGCGGCGCCGGCGGCTTCGGCTCGACGGGTCTTGGCGGTTAGGCGCAATTCTGTTCCACTCGGCCGGGCCGATTGGAAATCGCGTGCTCTTCCGCGGGCCCCCGCCGTCACGGATGCGCTCGCCCCGGGCGGGGTCCCGACCTAATGTTCCCCGAACGCAGGCCCAAGGAGGCTCCCATGAGCGAAGCTGCCCGTCGGATCGAGACGCAGCCCGAGCACCGGCCCGGGCGCGGCCGGATCTACGATTCCATCACGCAGACGATCGGCGACACGCCGATCGTGCGCCTCGACAAGATCGCGCGCGACAAGGGGGTGAAGGCGCACCTCCTCGCCAAGCTCGAATTCTTCAACCCGATCGCGAGCGTCAAGGACCGCATCGGCGTCGCCATGATCGAGGCGCTCGAGCGCGACGGCCGCATCCGGCCGGGCGAGACCACGCTGATCGAGCCGACCTCGGGCAACACGGGGATCGCGCTCGCCTTCGCGGCTGCCGCCAAGGGCTACCGGCTGATCCTCGTCATGCCGGAGACGATGTCGGTGGAGCGCCGCAAGATGCTGCGCCTGTTCGGCGCCGACCTCGTCCTGACCGAGGGCGCGAAGGGCATGAAGGGGGCGATCGCCAAGGCCGAGGAGCTCAAGGCCGAGATCCCGAATTCGGTGATCCCGCAGCAGTTCGAGAACCCGGCGAACCCCGAGATCCACCGGCGGACGACCGCCGAGGAGATCTGGAACGACACCGATGGCGAGATCGACGTGTTCGTCTCCGGCATCGGGACCGGCGGCACGATCACCGGCGTCGGCCAGGTGCTGAAGCCGCGGCGGCCCGGCCTGCACGTCGTCGCCGTCGAGCCTACGGACAGCCCGGTGCTCTCCGGGGGCAATCCCGGGCCGCACAAGATCCAGGGCATCGGCGCCGGCTTTGCACCGAAGGTGCTCGACACTTCGGTCTACGACGAGGTCGTCACCGTCTCGAACGACGAGGCCTTCGAGTACGCCCGCCTCGCGGCGCGCCTGGAAGGCATCCCGGTCGGCATCTCCTCCGGCGCGGCGATCGCGGCCGCGGTGAAGGTCGGCGGCCGGCCCGAGTTCGCCGGCAAGAATGTCGTCGTCATCATCCCCTCCTTCGCGGAGCGCTATCTCTCGACGGCGCTCTTCGAAGGTCTGGAAGGGTGATGGAACGGCCCGTCCCGGCTGTCGATGCGCCGCCCCCGTCCGGAAGGGGCGGCGCGGCCGGGGGCGGCGTTCGGTAGATGAGGGGAGGCACGCCGCTCAACCTGGGGATCGGCATCGCGATCGGCGTCGCGGTCGGGTTGCTCCTCGGCAACGTCGGGATGGGGATCGGGATCGGCATCGCGCTCGGGATCGCGCTGGGCCTCGCCACGAAGCGCCGCGGTGCAGGCGACTGAAGCCGCCGGCCGCCGATTGACTCGCCGGGCGGTCGGAACATAATGGGAACGATCCTGCCCCGGATCGTCCCGTGCCCGAGAAGCCGCCGTCCAATCGCCCCGTATTTCCTCTGCCGTCCACGAACGGAGGGGCGGCGGGATTCCGGCGGCGGCCAGGGGGTGCGCCCGCCTATGCGGAGCTGCTTTCCGCTTCGAACTTCTCGTTCCTCGAGGGCGCCTCCCATCCCGAGGAGATCGCCGCCGGCGCGGCGGCGCTCGGTCTCGCCGGCTTCGCCGTCGCCGACCGCAACACGCTCGCCGGCGTGGTGCGCGGCCATCTCGCCGCCCGGGACGCCGGCATCCGCTTCGCCGTCGGCTCTCGGCTCGTCTTCCGCGACGGCACGCCCGACATCGCCGTCTGGCCGGCGGGCCGCGCCGGCTACGGCCGCCTGTGCCGCCTTCTCTCCGCCGGCAATCTGAGGGGCAGGAAGGGCGAATGCCTCATCGACCTGCCCGATCTCCTGGAATGGGGCGAGGGCCTGGAGATGGCGGTCCTGCCGGGGCGCCGGATCGGCGCGGCCGAAGGAAGGGGCGGCCTT
>JAEZEK010000360.1 GCA_023417735.1 Pseudomonadota bacterium
GGCGGCATCTGCCGCCGGCCTGTTTCTTTTCTGCGCGATCCGCATTCCCTCTGCAGCTCTTCTTCATCGTTCAAGATAAATACCGGATGAACGCCCGGTTCGGACACAGTTCAGCCCCGATCCGCCAGATTGCACCGACATTCCGGACCGACAGCGAATGCCGGGATGCGATCGGGAGACGAACATGTCCATTCGGAGCAAGCTTTCCATGGTTCTTCTTGCCGGGGCATGCAGCCTCGGCGCCGCCGGCGCGGCGAGCGTCGCCTCCGCGCATTCGACGGGCGCGGGCATCAGCGTGACGATCGGGTCGGGCGGCTATCACTACGGCAGTCCCGGCTACGGCTACCCCGGCTGGGACCGTCGCGGCCACCGTCCGGACCCGCGCGCGCACCGGCTCTCGCCGCGGCAGGTCGCGACGATCCTCGCCCGCCAGGGCTTCCACCGGGTCCACTTCTTCGACGCCGTCGGAACGACCTACGGCGCGACGGCCGTGGACCGGCGCGGCCGGCGGGTGATCGTCACCGTCAGCTCGCGGACGGGGCAGGTCCTCTCGGTCCGCTGGATGCGGGCGTGAGGGTTGCGCGGGGCATCGGCCCGGGGCCGGCGGGCGCATTGCGGCCGGCCCCACCCGGGTCCCCGCGTCTTGCCTCTGCCGGCACGGGCCGCTAATCGGGACGATCGAACCCGGGCGTCCCCGGCGTGACACCGGCGGACGCTGCTTGATCGATCTCGTCGACATTCCCTCCAATCCCGTGCCGGACGGCGCGGTCGCCGGCATGGTGCCGGCCCCGGACGGCCCGCACCTGCGCTACGCCCGCTGGCCGCTCGCCGTCCATCCCGGCCGCGGCACCGTCATCCTCCTGCAGGGGCGGGCGGAGTTCATCGAGAAGTATTTCGAGACCGTGCGCGACCTGCGGCGCCGGGGCTTCGCCGTCGCCACCTTCGACTGGCGCGGGCAGGGCGGGTCCGACCGGCTCCTGGCGGATCCGCGCAAGGGCCACGTGCGAGGCTTCGAAAACTACGTCACGGACCTCATGACGATCATGCGGAACGTGGTGCTCGC
Source organism: Pseudomonadota bacterium (assembly GCA_023417735.1). Classification (GTDB taxonomy): domain Bacteria; phylum Pseudomonadota; class Alphaproteobacteria; order Rhizobiales; family Afifellaceae; genus Propylenella. The sequence goes on from JAEZEK010000360.1 coordinate 1,064, forward strand.
CGATTGCCCGCCGCCCTATCACGTGCTCGCCCATTCGACCGGCGGCGCGGTAGCGCTGCTGGCGGCGGAGCGGCTGCGCACCCAGGTCGACCGCATGGTGCTGACCGCGCCGCTCGTCGCGCTGCGCGGGCCCCGGGGCGTCCCCCCCGGTCTCGTGCGGAACCTCGCGCGGCTGGGCTTCGCGCAGTCCTACATTCCCGGCGGGGGCGCGACGATCCTCGCCACGCGCCCGTTCCGCGGCAATCCCGTGACGAGCGACCGCGAGCGCTACCTCAGGGCCAATGCATCGATCGAGGGCGATCTGCGCATCGGCGTCGGGTCCGCGACGATCGGCTGGGCCGCGGCCGCCGTGCGCGCCTCGCGGCGGTTCGGCCGCCCGCGCTTCGCCGAGCGCGTGCCGATTCCCGTGCTGATGGTGATCGCGGGCGCGGACCGTGTCGTGTCGAACCCGGCCATCGAGACCCTTGCCTCGCGCATCAGGACGGCCGCCCATGTCTGGATCCCCGGCTCGCTGCACGAGATCCTGATGGAGCGCGACCTCTATCGCGACCAGTTCTGGGCCGCCTTCGACCAGTTCGTGCGGTAACGCCGCGCGCGGGGGCGGCCCCTCACGGCGCGCCCGACAGCACCGCCAGCGCCGCCTCGTGGAGGCGGGCGTCGCCCGCTGCGATGGCGCGGCCGCCGCCGCGCTTCGGGACCCCCTCCCAATCCGTCACGATGCCGCCGGCGCCGCGGATGATCGGCACGATCGGCTCGATGTCGTACGGGCCGAGGCCAGCCTCGACGACGCAGTCCACGAAGCCGTGCGCGACCATGGCATAGGCGTAGCAGTCGTAGCCGTAGCGGACGAGCCGCACGCGCTCCTCCAGCGCGTGCAGGCGCGCGCGCTCGGCGTCGGTGAACATGGTCGGGCTGGTGGAGGAGAGGGTCGCGGCGGCAAGCGCACCGCACGGCCGGACGGACATGCGCCGCCGCGTCGTGCCCCGCTCGAACCACGCCTCCCGGCCATCGCCCCAGAAACGCTCGCCGATATAGGGCTGCGCGATCATGCCGAGCGCCGGCTCGCCCTCGCGCTTAAGGCCGATCAGCACACCCCAGAGCGGCAGGCCGGAGATGAAGGCGCGCGTGCCGTCGACGGGGTCGAGCACCCAGACGAACTCGGCGTCGGTGCGCTCCGGGCCGAACTCCTCGCCGAGGATGCCGTGGTCCGGAAAGCGCCGGCCGATCAGGCGGCGCATGGCGGCCTCCGCGCCGCGGTCGGCCGCCGTCACCGGATCGAAGCCGGCCTCGCGCTTGTTCTCCACCTCGAGCGCGACGCGGAAATGCGGAAGGATCGCTTCCGCGGCGGCATCGGCGAGCTCGTGGAGGAAGGGAAGGAACTCGGGCGGCATCGGCGGCTGGCATCCTTGCGGAAGGGGCTGGGGAAACGTGGCGGGCGCGCAACACTCGGCGCAGAAGTGGGCCGGTGGGGGTCAGAGGCCGCGCCGAAAGGGCCGGTCGTCCTTGTAGACTCGCGACCGGCGTATTATTTTGTGCAGTGCGATACCGCGTATCGCTGCCCTCATAGGGCGTTTCCTCCCTAGACTTGGGCCGCTTTCGGGCGGCCCTTTTGTTGCGCGGCCCGCAGGCCCGGCCTCACTCGGCCGCATCTGAGAGGGGCAGCGCCCACGCCTCGACCGGGACGGCGAGGAGCGCTTCCGACAGCAGCCTCATGTGCTCCGCCAGCCGGGCGAAGCCGGCGCTCGGCTCGAGCCTCGCCTCGTCCATGTAGAGCGCGCGGTTCACCTCGATCTGCAGCGCGTGAAGGCCGCGCGCGGGACGGCCGTAATGCTCGGTGATGAAGCCGCCGGCATAGGGCTTGTTGCGGCACACGGTGTAGCCGAGATCGCGCAGGACGGCCTGGGCGCGGCCGACCAGCTCGGGCGCGCAGCTCGCGCCGAAGCGGTCGCCCAGGATGAAGTCGGGCCGCGAGCGCAGCGGCGTGCCCTGCAGGTTCGACGGCATGGAATGGCAGTCGATCAGCACGGCGCGCCCGAACCGCAGATGGGTGTCGGCGAGCAGCTGGCGGAGCGCGTCGTGGTAGGGGCGGTAGATCCGGTCGATACGGCGCAGCGCCTCCTCCACGTCGAGCGGCGCCTTGTAGATGTTGGCGGCATCGCCGACGACGCGCGGGATGGTGCCGAGCCCGCCGGCGACGCGCAGCGACCGCACATTGGCGAAGGAGGGCAGGCGTCCGACGAACATCTTCGGGTCGAGCTCGTAGGGCTCGCGGTTCACGTCGAGAAAGGCGCGCGGATAGACGGCGCGCATCAGCGGGGCGCCGAGCGCGACAACCGACCCGAACAGGGCGTCGACCAGGAGGTCCTCGGAGCGCCGGATCGCGACGCGGTCGAGCGCGGCCGCAGCGAGGAACTCGGGCGGGTAGTAGGCGCCGCTGTGCGGCGAGTTGAACACGAACGGGCGGGTCTGTTCTGCCGGCGCGAGGATCTCGAAGGCGGGCGGTTCGCCGCCCGGATCCGCCGGAAGGACAGGGTCCGCCATGCCTCGCTCACCTCGCTCCGCCGTCCGCCGGCGCCCGCGCATCCTGCCGCGCCGCGCCGGCGCTGTCCACAATCGCGGCGGAGAGCGCGTTGCGGGCCCGCCACTTACTCGATATTTACCGAACCGACCACAAGGTCGCGCGCTTTCCGCTCGCTTGTTTGCTCTGGCCGGGGAATTCGATGGGGCGCATCCTGCTCGCCGAAGACGATGACGACATGCGTCGGTTTCTCACGCGGGCGCTGGAGAATGCGGGGTACCAGGTGCTCTCCTTCGACAACGGGCGCTCGGCCTACGAGCGTCTGCGCGAGGAGCCCTTCCATCTGCTCCTGACCGACATCGTGATGCCGGAGATGGACGGCATCGAGCTCGCGCGGAAGGCGGCCGAGCTCGACCCGGACCTCAAGATCATGTTCATCACCGGCTTCGCGGCCGTCGCCCTCAACCCCGACATGCGGGCGCCGCGCGAGGCCAAGATCCTGTCGAAGCCGTTCCATCTCAAGGACCTGGTGGGCGAGGTGAACCGCCTGATGGCGGCCTGAGCGTTTCCCGGCCGCGGCCGATCCGATCGGCCTTGCATGACCCCCGGCCAGCCGCTATATCGGCCGGGCCTTCACGGCAGACCCCAGTTTCCGGGCGCGTAGCTCAGCGGGAGAGCACTACGTTGACATCGTAGGGGTCACAGGTTCAATCCCTGTCGCGCCCACCATTTT
>JAEZEK010000366.1 GCA_023417735.1 Pseudomonadota bacterium
ACGAACGCCCGGTGGCGCCGCGGCGCGTCGCTCCCGGCCAGGTCCAGCCGCCCGCGCGCGGCGTGCAGCGTCCGCCGGCGGGCTCGAACGAGAACTGGTACCGGTTCCGGCAGCTCAGGGATCAGCGGAGCTAGCAGCGCGCTTTCGTGATCGTTTGGGCCCGGGGCGTTCCCGGGCCCTTTTTTATGCCGGATCGAAGGGGCATATTGCGGCGATGTCCTCCCCCCGGAAATCATCGCCGCCGCGTCCCGACGAGGCGGCAGAGGAGCCGCCGCGCGGCTTCGGCGAGGCGCCGCAGCCGTCGCTCGAAGGCGCTCCGGTCGCCGAAGCCTTCGCCGGCCCCGTGTCGCGCTGGGCCGACGCGCTCGCCGACGAGGCCGAGCAAGAGGGCCGGCGTACCCGGCAGACCGCGAAGCGCGTCGGCAGCCGCAATCCGATGATGACGGACCAGTCCGTCCCCCTCGTCCCGTCCGCCGACGAGGCTGCGCCGAAGCGGCGGGCGCGGTCGAAGGCCCCGCCCGCCGGGCCGGAGAAGGACGCGAGGCCGCTCAAGACCGCGCGCGGCACCTCGATCGGCGGGCCGGGCACGGCGAAGGAGCGCGCCGCCGCCGGCCTCAACCCGATCGCCGGGCTCGACGTCGCGCTGGAGGACGTGGAAGCCCTGCCGCAATCGGGCGTCACCGCGACCGTGCAGGCGCTGTCGGCCCTGATCGAATCCGGCCGCCCCGAGTTCCGCGACAAGACCTGGGTCCCGCACCGGCCGCCGCGGCCGGAGAAGAGCGAGGGCGGGCGCGCCCTGCGGATCGTGTCGCAATACGAGCCGCGCGGCGATCAGCCGACCGCGATCGCGGAACTCGTCGACGGCATCGCGAACCAGCACGAGCGCACTCAGGTCCTGCTCGGCGTCACCGGCTCCGGCAAGACCTTCACCATGGCCAAGGTCATCGAGGCGACGCAGCGCCCCGCGCTCATCCTCGCGCCGAACAAGACGCTCGCCGCCCAGCTCTACGGCGAGTTCAGGTCGTTCTTCCCGGACAACGCGGTCGAATACTTCGTCTCCTATTACGACTACTACCAGCCGGAGGCCTACGTCCCGCGCACCGACACCTACATCGAGAAGGAATCCTCGATCAACGAGCAGATCGATCGGATGCGCCACTCGGCAACGCGGGCGCTGCTCGAGCGCGACGACGTCGTCATCGTCGCCTCGGTCTCCTGCATCTACGGCATCGGCTCGGTCGAGACCTACACGGCGATGACCTTCGGCCTCTCGCTGGGCGAGCGCATCGACCAGCGCCAGCTCCTCGCCGACCTCGTCGCCCTCCAGTACAAGCGCGCCGACCTGAACTTCGTGCGCGGCACGTTCCGCGTCCGCGGCGACACGGTCGAGATCTTCCCCGCCCATCTGGAGGACCGGGCCTGGCGGATCTCGCTCTTCGGCGACGAGATCGAGCAGATCGCCGAGTTCGATCCGCTCACCGGCCAGCGCACCGGCGACCTGAAGAGCGTGAAGGTCTACGCCAACTCGCACTACGTCACGCCGAAGCCGACGCTGCAGCAGGCCATCCGCTCCATCAAGGAGGAGCTGACCTGGCGCCTCGGCGAGCTCGAGAAGGCGGGGCGGCTCCTGGAGGCGCAGCGCCTCGAGCAGCGCACGAAGTTCGACATCGAGATGATGGAGGCGACCGGCTCCTGCGCCGGCATCGAGAACTATTCGCGCTACCTCACCGGCCGAAAGCCGGGCGAGCCGCCGCCGACGCTCTTCGAGTACCTTCCCGACGACGCGCTCGTCTTCGTCGACGAGAGCCACGTCACCATCCCCCAGATCGGCGGCATGTATCGCGGCGACTTCCGCCGCAAGGCGACGCTCGCGGAATTCGGCTTCCGGCTGCCGTCCTGCATGGACAACCGGCCGCTCCGTTTCGAGGAGTGGGACGCGATGCGGCCGCAGACGGTCGCGGTCTCCGCGACGCCGGGCGGCTGGGAGCTCGGCGAGACCGGCGGCGTCTTCGCCGAGCAGGTCATCCGTCCGACCGGCCTCGTCGATCCGCCGGTCGAGGTCCGCCCCGCCAAGAGCCAGGTCGACGACCTGCTCGGCGAGGTGAAGCGCGTCGCGGGCCTGGGCTACCGCGCGCTCGTCACCGTGCTCACCAAGCGCATGGCCGAGGACCTGACCGAATACCTCCACGAAAACGGGGTGCGCGTGCGCTACATGCATTCCGACGTGGAGACGCTGGAGCGCATCGAGATCATCCGCGACCTCCGGCTCGGCGCCTTCGACTGCCTGGTCGGCATCAACCTGCTGCGCGAGGGCCTCGACATCCCGGAATGCGCGCTGGTCGCGATCCTCGACGCCGACAAGGAGGGCTTCCTGCGCTCCGAGACGTCGCTGATCCAGACCATCGGCCGCGCGGCGCGGAACGTCGACGGCAAGGTCGTCCTCTACGCCGACCGCGTCACCGGCTCGATGGAGCGGGCGATGGCGGAGACAGAGCGCCGCCGCGAGAAGCAGCTCGCCTACAATGCCGAGCACGGCATCACGCCGGAATCGGTGAAGCGCTCGATCGGCGACATCCTCGATTCCGTCTACGAGCGCGATCACGTCCGCGTCGATACGGGGCTGGCGGAGGAAGGCGCGCTGATCGGGCACAATCTCGAGGCGCACCTCGCCGACCTCGAGAAACGGATGCGCGACGCCGCCGCCGATCTGGAGTTCGAGACCGCCGCGCGTCTGCGCGACGAGATCAAGCGGCTCCGCCAGACCGAGCTTGCCGTGGTGGACGACCCAACCGCGCGCAATGTGATGGCGGCGCAATATCCGAAGCTGCGGGCGAAGGGCCCGCGCAAGGGGGCCGATCCGCTGTCACGGCCGCACAAGCCGCATC
>JAEZEK010000400.1 GCA_023417735.1 Pseudomonadota bacterium
CCCGCATCCATCGCGAGGTGAACGCCCTTCTCCGGGCAGATCCGGCCGAGAAAGAGGGCAAAGCCCCGCCTGGCATGCCGTCCCGAGAAGAGGGCGTCGGGAACGCCGTTCCCCACCGGCGGCAGGAGGTGCGGGATGCCCGGGCAGGCCTCGTGCTGCGTGGCCGAGACGCAGTTGAGATAGGTGCCCGGGCGATCCGGCCGGAGCGCTTCCGGCGGGTACAGGTCGGGCGCGAGGTGCAGCGTGGCGAGCACCGGCACGGGCTGCCCGGGGAGATAGGCATGGAAGTCGACGCCGTGCATGTGCACGAGGTCCACCGCATGCGCCTGCAAGGCGGCCTCGATCGCCGCCCGGTGCCGCTCGTGGCAGCGCCGGCGCGTGGCGTCGTCGATGGCTCCCAGAGGCGCGGGGACGGGAACGAGGGTGCCGGCCGTGCTCGAACCTTCCTGGGCGACGACGATCGACCGGTGCCCGCGCCGGACGAGGGCGTGGTCGAGCGCGCTCAGCACCTGCTCCGCGCCGCCGACCGCGTCCGTGCCGACCGGGGCGAACGGGTAGGCGACGCTGAGGACGGTCGGCATCGGTCCACCTCCGGCGGCGCTCCGTCCCGCCGCGTCAGCCGGTGCTGGCGCGCACCGGTTCCCGGGTGCCGCTGCCGGATCCCGCGTAGCGCCGGATCATCCCGGCGCAGAACTCCGCGAACTCCTCCTTCGCCTGTGGTGCGCTCGTATGATGCGGCGCGATCCCGCGATGCTCCGGCGTGAAGCAGAAGGTCACGGTCACGTCGAAATCCTCGAGCGCCTCCATCTGGCGGTCGAACCAGGCGAGCGCGTCAGGCCGGAAGCTGTCGGCCCAGGACAGCCCGGTCCGGAGGTGTCGCACGCCGAGCCGCTTCAGCCACGCGACGGCATCGTCGAGCCGGTGGTCCTCGAAATGGAACCACTGGCAGATGCCGAGATCCGGCGTCAGTTCGGCGAAGCTCTCCGCCGCCGGCTTCGGCGTGCCGTCCTCGCGCAGCAGGCCCATGTAGAAATGGCGGTAGTAGGAGGAGCCCTCCGCCTCCTTGTGCCTGGTGGTGGCTTCCCAGGCGCGCGGCAGGTCGTAGAGGCTGTACCAGTGGATGCGCGGCACGCCGCCCCTGAGGAGTTCTGCCGTGCGGCGCAGGCCCCAGTCCTGCACCTCCTCGGCTCCGAAGCTCGAAACCCCGACCTCGGTGACCCAGACCGGCAGATGCGTCACCGCGCGGATCTCCTCGACCCGCTTCGGCCATTCGTGAATCTGCCAGAGGTTCCAGTCGAGCGGGAACCCGTGGAGCGCGACGACGTCGATCTCGTCGAGCACGCCGTAGCCGGTCAGCCGCGAAATGAATGCCGCGTCGATGGGCGAGATGCCGCCGAGCACGCGCGGCAGGCTGCCGTTCTCGGCCCGGATCGCCTGGCCCGCGGCCTTGGCCATTTCGCCGAACAGCACCCATTCGGGATCGATCTCCGGGTCCCAGTGCGACTTGTTGTTCGGCTCGTTCCAGATCATCGCGGCTTCGATCATGCACCCGCTCCCCCGGCAGGGTAGACCGGGCCGGCACCGTAGGGCCGGTCGACGCGGCGGCAGACGTAGACCTCGTCCTCCGGATGGCTCTCGATCCGGAAGCCGGCGCTGCGGAGCATCGCCTCGGCGCAGGCTGCGTTGGGGATCCACCAGTTGGTCGGGTCGTCGGCGTAATGGTGTTCGACGAAGTGCAGCTTCGGATAGCCGGGCCGGTCGAAATGGTCGCTGCTCCAGAACGGATAGTCGCGTGCGACCGGCTCCACCTCGGCGCTGCCGCGCTGCATCGACTGGAACACCAGGATGTCCTTCGCGACGTGCTCGTGGATCAGGTCGAGTGCGAGCAGCGGATGGCGCAGGTGATAGAGGACGCCCATGAAGATCACGACGTCGAAACGCTCGCCGAGCGCGCCCACATCGTAGACCGAGAGCTCCCGGAACTCGATGTCGAGGTCGAGGACCGCGGCCGCGAAGCGCGCCTGCCGGAGATAGTCGTCGTCGAAATCGACGCCGAGGACCCTCGCGGCGCCGCGTTTCTTCATCTCGATGGAGTAGAAGCCCCCGTTGCAGCCGATGTCGAGCACGGACATGCCGGTGAGATCGGCCGGCAACGCATTCGCGAACCGCCGCCACTTGACGCTCGGATAGTCGCCGAGGAAGTGCTCGGGCGCAGTCGGGACCCCGTTGAGGTCGATGTTGTGGAACCACGGGCCGAGCGAATCGGCCCTCTCCCGGATCTCGTCCGGCGACAGTTCGACTGTGGTCTCCCCCAAGTGCCTACTCCCCGCTGATTGATCGGATTGCATCGCCCGCACGCCCGGCCGGCCAGCCGAGCTCGACATGGATTCCGCCCGGCAGCGCGTTCTCCTTGGCGGCCGCGCTGAGGAGAGCGATCGCGGACCGGTAGCCGTGCAGTGTGCCGACGTCGACATAGGCGTGGCCGGCGGGGACGCCGCGGGCCTTGCCGCCGGCGGCGAGATAGGCGTTCGCCAGCGTCCCGAAATACTCGTCGGTCCGGCCGCGGGCCAGCCAGAGCGCGTGGAGGTCCGCCAGGACCCGGCCCGGCATCGTGAATGCGCCCCAGATCCATTGTGATGCCGCGTCCTGCCGCTTGACCTGGACCTCCAGGACGGCGCCATCGGAATCGGTGACCACCGCGTCGAAGAGCTCCGGCCGCTCGACTGGAAAGAGCAGGAAGGCGAGCACGTCGCGCGGCAGTCGCAGCAGCCCGTCTTCCGGGAACCAGATCGTGTCGGGCAAGCCCACGACGACCGGCTCGTCCGGCTGCACCAGGGGCAGTGCCCGGAAGATCGCGTCGCAGAGGCCGCTCGCCCGGGGCTGGACCACGTAGGCGATGGTCACCCCGCAATAGCCGGCGCCGTAATACTCCATGATGTCCGACTTGCCGGGCGAGATCACGAAGCAGATCTTCTCCGCGCCGCCGCGGATCATGCGTTCCACGAGGTACTCGCTGACCGCGCAGGGGCGCTCGACGCCGTCGTCGAGCCGACTGCCGACCGGCAGCAGCTCCTTGGAGAACGCCAGCGGCTGGATGCGGCTGCCGCGGCCGGCCGCGGGAACGATGCCCCACATGCTCAGCCCCTCGCGTGGGCGAGCGCGGGTGCGCGGACAGGCGGCCGCGCCCCTCCGACCAGGTGCTCGAACTCGGCCGCCCGGCGCTCGGAGGTGTGCTCCGCGAGCACGCGCTCGCGCGCGCGCTTCGCGATCCGTTTCAGGTCGCCGTCCGTGAGGTCGAGCGCGGACAGGGTGTCCTCCGTGCGCTCCGCGACGACGATCTCCTCGCCCGGCGTGAAGAAGGCGTCGAGCCCTTCCCAGATATCGCTGAGCACGGGCGCTCCGCACGCCGCCGCCTCGAACAGGCGGCCCGACGGGCACCATCCCATGGCCGCCATGTCACGGCGGGTGACGTTGAGCGTCATCCGGCAGGAGGAGAAGAACGCCGGGTGGTCGGCCGGTGGGACGTGGCTCACGAAGCGGATGTTCTCCGCCCAGGGGAATTCACGCGGATATTGCGCGCCGCCGATCAGGAAGGGCGCGGCCGGGCGACTGCGGGCCGGCTCGACGAGGAGGCGCTCCAGCGCCGGCTGCCGGTCCTCGGCATAGGTGCCGAGATAGGAGAGAGCAGCGTCGAAAGCGGGGTCCGGCACAGCCGGCCGGTGCATGTCCGGATCGACGTGGCCGTAGAGCGGAGCAACCTGTCGCGCCCCGAGGTCGCGTGCGAGACCGTCGAGCGCGGAACCGCCGGTATAGCTCAGGACCAGGTCGAAGCCGGACAGGCCGTCCGGGCCGAGATAGTCCGGCCGTTGCCCCGCCTTCAGCCGGGAGAGCGTCACGGGGGTATCGAGATCGTAGAAGACACGGAGCGCCCGCGGAGCCTGAAGCACCAGATCCGTGGCCGTGATCGCGTCCGGGCAGTAGGACGTCACGATCGCCGTGTCGGCAGCGGCGATCTCCCGCTCGGCATTCCGCCGAACGTCCTGCCAGGCCCGATAGAGGACCAGCCGGCCGCCCGGCAGTTCGTGGAGATCCCGGTTGGCCGCGTAATAGGGCACGTCGCGCTCGAAGAAGACGACATGATGCCCGCGGCGCGCGAACGCGCGGCAGAGCCCTCGCCACAGCGTGGCATGGCCGTTTCCCCAGGACGAGGAGACCGTCAGGCCGAAGACGACGATGCGCATGCGCACTCCTTCCGCCTCACCCGGCCGGCACCTCGTTCACGGTCACGACCTTGCCGCCCCAGTCGCCGACCGCCAAGGTGCTCACGGAAGCCGGGCTGATCTCGAGCCGCAGGAGATTGTCGAGCGGCAGGCCGAGATAGTGGGCGAGCGCGGCCCGGATCACGTCGGCATGGCTCACGACGACGACGGCGAGGCCGGCATGGGCACGCCGCAGACTCTCCAGAGCGGAGACGGCCCGTTCCTGCACCTCCTGGATGCTTTCGCCGCCCGGCGGGCGGGCCCGGGAGCGCGCCTCGTTCCAGAGCCGGCATTCCGGATCGTCCTTGAGGCTGTCGAAGCTGCGGCCGGTCCATGCGCCGAAATCGATCTCTGTGAACGCCTCCAGGGGCTTCGGCGCCAGGCCGAGGGCGCTGCCGAGGATCGCCGCGGTTTCGGCCGCGCGCTGGATCGGGCTCGTGAGCACGGCGGCGATGCTCTCGCGCTTCATCCGGTCGGCCAGCCGGCGCGCCTGGGCGACGCCGTCCTCAGCAAGAGCCACACCCGCCGCGCGCCCGCTGAGAACCCGGCCGATCTCTTCGTGGGCCGCGTGCCTCACCAGCAGGAACGTCGCAGTCACGACCTCGCGCTCCCTGGCCCGTCCCCGTTGATGAAGCTCAGCGTGAGATCGCGCGCTTCATTGTCCGTGAACTGCTCCGGCGGCGACTTCATGAAGTAGCTCGAGGGGCCGGTGAGCGCGCCGCCGATCTTGCGGTCGAGGCCGAGCTTGGCGCACCGCACCGCGTCGATCACGATCCCCGCCGAATTGGGTGAGTCACAGACCTCGAGCTTCAGCTCGAGATTGAGCGGCACGCCGCCGAAGGCGGTGCCCTCCATGCGGATGTAGGCCCACTTGCGGTCGCTCAGCCACGGTACGAAATCGCTCGGGCCGATGTGGATGTCGCCGGGAGGCAGCGGCACGTCGAGCTGGCTCGTCACCGCCTGCGTCTTCGAGATCTTCTTCGATTCCAGCCGCTCGCGCTCGAGCATGTTCTGGAAGTCGGAGTTGCCCCCGAAATTGAGCTGGTACGTGCGGTCGAGCCGCACACCGCGCTCGCGGAAGAGGTTCGCCAGGACCCGGTGCACGATGGTGGCGCCGACCTGGCTCTTGATGTCGTCGCCGATGATCGGGAGCTTGCGCTCCTCGAAGCGGCGGCGCCAGTCGGGGCTGGAGGCGATGAAGACCGGGATGCAGTTGATGAAGGCGCAGCCGGCCTCGAGCGCCCGCTCGGCGTACCATTCCGTCGCGCGCTGCGACCCGACGGGAAGATAGGACACGAGGACGTTGGTGCCGGAGCGCTCCAGCACTTCCGCGACGTTCGCCACCGGCGCGTCCGATTCCTCGATCTCGTCGCGCAGGTACCGGCCGAGCCCGTCCAGCGTGTTTCCGCGTTCCACCCGCACGCCCGTCGGCTTCACCTCGGCGAAGCGCTGCGTGTTGTTGGGCGCCGCAAAGACCGCCTCGGAGACGTCGCGTCCGACCTTGGCCGCGCTCACGTCGAAAGCCGCCGAGACCTCGATGTCCCCGACCGAATACTCCCCGATGGCCGGGCTCATGAGGCCAGGCACCGGTTCGTTGCCGTTCGCCTCGCGGTAGTAGCTCAGGCCCTGCACGAAGGAGGAGGCGCAATTCCCCACGCCGATGATGCCAACCCGAACCGTCTCACCCGCCAAGGCCGTGTCCCCCGTTCAAAGCGCCGACTGTCAAGTCCGACGACCAGATGCGGCGGCGATCGTCAACGGGGTAGCGGCGTTCCGGCATGAGCATCGACGACCAACAGAGACGACGCGGGATGCGCCCGACAAGGTTCGCCGACGTTCAACGTGACCTGCACGCTTGGGTTCCGGAGTAGATCCTATTTCTTTGTCGGCTTTCAAACGACGGTAGGCTCGCGGCTGGGTTGCAGGCTCCTCGCTTCGGATTCCGCCGTGGCACCTCCCGACGCCTACGCCCAGCAGCGTAGCCACTCCGCGACGCTCCACGCCTGCGAGATGCAGCCGCGCGGCATGAAGGGCGCGTCGCCGTCGAAGATCTCGCTGATCGAGCCGATTCCGGCTTCCGACAGGTGTGTCGAATAGCCCGAGAGGAGGTCCTTCGCTTCGGGTCCGGCGGCGGGATCGATCTTCAGCCAGGCGTCGATATAGGGCCCGATCAGCCAGCCCCATACCGTCCCCTGGTGATAGGCCGCGTCCCGCGCACGAAGATCGCCGAAATAGCGCCGCTCGTAGTCGCGATGGCCGGGATCGAGCGAGCGCAGGCCGACCGGCGTGAGGAGGCGGTCCCGCACCGTCTCGAACACCGGCCGCCAGCGCACTTCGTCGAGCACGGGATGCGGCAGGGCAATGGTGAAGATCTGGTTCGGCCGGCACGCCGGATCGTCTCCCGCCTCGCCGTCGACGACGTCGTAGAGGTGTCCGAGCCGGTCCGACCAGAACCGCTCGTTGAAGGAGCTGCGGGCCCTCTCGGCATGGCCGGCGATCGCGCCGGCGCGGTCGCCGTGGCCGGCGCGCCGCAGCCAGGATTCGAGCAGGCGCATGGCGTTGTACCAGAGCGCGTTGATCTCGACCGGCTTGCCGCGGCGGGGCGTGACCACCCAATCCTCGACCTTGGCGTCCATCCAGGTGAGCTGGTAGCCCTCTTCGCCCTGGCGCAGCAGCCCGTCCTCCGGGTCGACGCGGATGCCGAAGCGCGTCCCCCGCAGGTGGCAGTCGGCGATGCCCTCCAGCACCGGAAGCATGGATTGCACCGTGTTCCAGTCCCCTGTCAGGCGGAGGTAGCGGTCGAGCGCGTGGAAGAACCAGAGCGTCGCGTCGGCCGTGTGATAGAGGCCGTGCGTCTCCCCTTCGGGGAACATGTTCGGGATGAGCCCGTCGCGGACGTAGTGCACGAAGGTCCGCAAGATCCATCCGGCCTCGCCGGGCCGCCCGGTCGTGAGGGTGAGGCCCTCGAGCGAGATCATGGTGTCCCGGCCCCAGTCGGTGAACCAGTGATAGCCGGCGATCACCGTCCGCGCCTCGTCACCCACCGCGCGCGCACGCGCCTTGTCGGCGAGCCGGCCGACCGGATCGATCACGAAGGAATCGGCGCTGAGGACCAGCTCCGCCGCCATCCCCTCGCGCAGGCTCGGATCGGCGATGGCAATGAGCCGGCGGCGGCGCTGCCGCTCGTAGTCGAGCGACTGGGCGCCGGTCAGCGACGAGATCGCGTGCCAGGGGTCGGTCGAGGCGCAGAAGGCGATCCGCCCGTTCTCCGGGGAAGCCGTGAAGATGCCGGGGCTCCACAGCACGCCGAGCGAAGCATGGCCGCGCTGGGCCTCCTCGCTGTAGGTGAACTCGGCATGCCGCCCGCCGTCGAGCTCGAGGCGCGCCTCGTCGCCGGCGAGCATCATGCGCAGGGGCGGCAGCCCGTCCGGCGTCTCGACCTCGTAGCGCGCCCCGGATGCGCGCAGAACCGGGATCGCCCGCTCCCTGCCCTCGAGAGCGGCTTCGATCTCGCGGAAGCCGAGCCACGGCCGGAGCATCAGCGAGGCGTCCGAAGGCCCCTCGAAGTCGTAGATCACGTCCACCGTGTTCTGCAGGTGGCGCATCCCGATCCGCTTCTCGATCACGATGCCTTCGGCCACCTCGTACCGCCATACGGGCAGGCCGAGCTCGAGGCGGAAATGGGCCGGCAGGCAGGCGTTCTCCCCGATGCCGAGGCGGACGATGGTCCCGTCCGGAAGCCGCACGTGCTCGTCCAGAGCCGTCACCATGACCGTCCGCCCGAACGGAGCCGGCAGCGACGAGACCAGCAGCCCGTGATAACGGCGCGTGATGTCGCCGAGAATGCCGGCGGAGGAATAGCCGCCGAGCCCGTTGCCGATCAGGTACTCGCGGTCCTGCTCCTGCCGCAGGCTGGCGGCGTCGATCGTGCGGATCGGATCAGGAGGGTTCATGGTCCGGCCTCATCAGGATTGCGCTGTGGGCGGGAAGGCGCCAGCCTTCCGTCGTCTCGACGGGCGGGGTTCCCGATCCGCCATATAGCGGGTTCTCGCTCGACCATGCGAGGCGCCATTCCCTGTCGGCCGGCGGCGCCATCAGCGGCTCGCCGATCGACCGCCTGGACAGCTCCGGCCCGAGATTGACGAGGAGCAGCCGGTCGTCCGCCGAACCGAAGAAGCGGAGCGCGAACGCCTCCGGCCCGAGCACGGCGCCGTCGAGCGCGGTATCGGAAGGCGAGAGCACCGGATCCGCGCGGCGCAGCCGGATCAGGTCCCGGTGCAGTGCGACCGCCTCCCGGTTCTGCTCGGCCTCGCGCCAGTCGAGCCTGCAGCGTTCGAACGTCGCCCGGTCGGTGGGATCGGGAAGCGTGCCTTGCGAGTCCGCTGCCGCCAGGCTGGCGAACTGCTTGACGAAATCGAGCCGCCCCGCCCGCACGCTTTCGCCGAGCTCCCCGTCGAAGTCGACGAAGTAGAGGAAGGGCTTCGTGCTCCAGAAGTCCTGGCCCTGGAAGAGCAGGGGCGTTCCGGGGGCGAGGAGGAGCAGGGCCGTGATCGCGCGAGCCCGGCCGGGGGTCGTCAACTGGTGCAGGCGCCGCCCTTGGCCGAGATTGGCGATCTGGTCGGGGGTCTCCAGGGAGTTCACGCAG
>JAEZEK010000442.1 GCA_023417735.1 Pseudomonadota bacterium
GTCTTGAAGCTCGCCTGCTCCTATTCGGAGGCGAACGACCAGACCGCTTCCTTCTGCCCGTTCGAAAGCGCCCACACGAAGGTTGAAACGGCGTCGCGGATCTGCTCGCGGTCCGCAGGTCCCGAAGCAACCCGGACCACCGGGATGTGGCTGGCGCGCAACAGCTCGGGCGCGCTCGCAGGGGCGAGGACGCTCGCACTGGCGGAGGACTTGACGGCCACCGACTCTTGCGGCACGAGAGGCAGCGAATTGACGCCGACGATGACGACGGCGCAGGCGATGATCGCGGCAACTGGCTCGGCGATGATCGCGAGTGCACGACGGCGCATGGGGCAGTGTCCTCCGTTTCGAACGGGGAGATAAGGCTCGACGCCTTTGTTTCGTTCCACTCTGGGACAATCACGATTTCGAGCAGGTAAGGCTCTGTTCGGAATCAGGATGCTGTGCGGCGGCAAGCTGCACGGCCGGAGAGCGCGTGGCTCCTCTCCCCGCGACCAGATCCGCCACTGTCGGATCGTCCGGGCGCCGGCCCGGGCTTCAGCTACGATGCGAGGTCAGTGCACCAGCACGCCGGCGGCGACGGCTTCGTCGCGGAGCGTCGCCGCGATGTCCTCGCGCGAATAGCCGGTCGAACGGAAATGTGCGTAGAGCGCATCCGCCTGGCTCGCCAGGTCCAGCTCGGCGCCGTCGGCCTGCGCATTGGACACCACGAGACTGATGCAGACGGCGACTTCCAGTGGCGTATGCATGCGCGTTTCCTGACAGAACGTACTCATGCCCGCTCTCCCGCTGCACCAATCTGGTTAGGTTCTGTGGCGCAATCGTGGCGGAGCCGTTCAGCTGCAGCTCCGCCCTCTCACGCCCCGTCCCGATCGCCGGCATCCGGCTGTGCTTCCGGGCACTGCCCGGATCCGAACGCCGTCAGCGCCGTGACGCGGTACAGATCCACCATCCGCGACACTTCCGAACTGGAAGTCGGGCTGCCGTAGGGCGGGCAGAACCATTGTGCCAGCTCCGGTTTTCCGTTCTCTTGGATCGGCATCGTCGCTCCTCCCTCTTGTCGCGACTTTGAACCGGATCAATGTCGGCAGTATTTCGTCGATCGGGCGCCGGTGTTTCTTCGCAATCCTATTGCATTTCGCCGGGCCGGCGGCCGACCCGTGTGGTCATGGTTGCTTCTCGGCAAAGGATGGCGAGCGCGTCGGCATGCCGCGGGCTCGCCCGGAGCGCCTCCGCCGGATCGTTTGCGGGGCGCCGGGCGTTAGCGGCCGGTGATGAATGGAGGAAATCCGATGAAGCGTCTCTTCAAGGCACTCGTGCTCGGCTGGATCGCCAAGCGGTTCGTCGGGCGCAGGTAGCTAGGGCCGACACCCGATCCGCGAGCGGGGGGCATCTCGCAGCCGCCCGCTCGAGAAGGCGTCCCGCTCCGCCCGCTCGAACTCGCCGAGCAAGCCGGCGACGGCCGCACCCCAGACGAGGTGGGCCGCGATCATGAGGGCGTTGCGGCGTGCCGGGTGCGCGGAGGCGGGCGCCAGGATGCGCAGCCCCGGCACCCATCCGAAATAGCTCGCCGCCCAGACCGCCACGCCGTATGCCGCGCCCGCGCCCGGCGATCTCGCCGTGGACAGCAGCGGAAAGAGCGCCCCCGTGGCCGCACCGAATCCGAAATGCGCCGCGACCGTTGCGTGCCGAAGCGTCGCTTCCGATCGCCGCCCGGGCAGACGGTCGCCGACGAGCCGCTCCGTGATCTCGCGCGGGGGCAGGGGATAGCGCTCGGACGCAGGCAGTCCGCGCCACAACCTGCGCATCGCCACCGTCATGGCCGCGGTCGCGGCGATGCCCGCCAACCCGCCGAGAAGCGCGCCGCCGACCAGGGCCTCGGCCGCGTGCCCGCGCGGTCGGCGCGCGCGCCTCATATGTCGAGGTCGTGCGCGAAGGCCGCGTGCCCCTGGATGAAGGCGAAGCGGTCCTCGGGGCGGTTGCCCATGAGCTGCTGGACGGTGTCGCGCGTCAGCTGGATCTCGTCTTCCACGATGTGGACGCGCAGGAGCACGCGCTTGCGCGGATCCATGGTCGTTTCCTTCAGCTGCTGCATCGGCATCTCGCCGAGGCCCTTGAAGCTGCTGATCTCGATCTTGCCGCGGCCGTCGAACTCGCTGGCGATGAGCTGGTCGCGGTGGGCGTCGTCGCGGGCGTAGAGCACCTTCGGCCCCTGCGCGATCCGGAAGAGCGGCGGAACGGCCATGTAGAGGTGGCCCTGGCGGATGAGCTCCGGCATCTCGCGGTAGAAGAAGGTGATGAGCAGCGAGGCGATGTGGGCGCCGTCGACATCGGCGTCCGTCATGATGACGATCTTGCCGTACCGCAGGTCGGCCTCGCGATAGCGCGTGCCCGTGCCGCAGCCGAGCGCCTGCACGAGGTCGGCGAGCTGCTGATTCTGCACGAGCTTCTCGCGCCCGGCATTGGCGACGTTCAGGATCTTCCCGCGCAGCGGCAGGATCGCCTGGGTCTTCCGGTCGCGGGCCTGTTTCGCGGAGCCCCCGGCCGAGTCGCCCTCGACGATGAAGAGCTCGGTCTCGTCGCGGTTGGCCGAGCTGCAGTCCGCGAGCTTGCCCGGCAGCCGCAGCTTCTGGGTGGCGGTCTTGCGGGCGACCTCCTTCTCGCGCCGGCGCGCGAGACGCTCGTCCGCGCGTTCGATGACCCAGTCGAGAAGCTGTCCGGCCTGGTTGGGCGAGGCGGTGAGCCAGTGCTCGAAGGAATCGCGGATGGCGTTCTCCACGAGGCGCGCCGCCTCGCCGGTCGCCAGCCGGTCCTTGGTCTGCCCGACGAATTCCGGCTCACGGATGAACACCGAGAGCATGCCGGCGCAGGCGACCAGGATGTCGTCGGAGGTGATGTTCGCGGCCCGCTTGTTGCCGGTCATGTCGGCGTAGTTCTTGAAGCCGCGCAGCAGCGCGCTGCGCAGTCCCGCCTCGTGCGTGCCGCCTTCCGGCGTCGGGATGGTGTTGCAATAGGAGCGCAGGAAACCGTCGCCGGGATACCAGGCGATCGCCCATTCCACCGCGCCGTGGCCGCTCTGCTGCTTCGTGCGCCCGGCGAAGATCTCCTGCCCGACCAGCGTCTCGCCCTGGAGCTCCGCGGTGAGATAGTCCTTGAGCCCGCCCGGAAAGCGGAACACCGCCTTCTCCGGGACGTCGGCCTTGCCGGCGACGAGGGCAGGGGCGCAGGACCAGCGGATCTCCACGCCGCCGAAGAGATAGGCCTTGGAGCGCGCGGTCCGGAACAGGCGCTCCGGGTCGAAGGCCGCGCCCGCCCCGAAGATCTCGGGGTCCGGCTTGAAGCGAATGCGTGTGCCCCGGCGGTTCTGGATATCGCCGACCTGCTCCAGTGCCGTCTCCGCCTTGCCGCGCGCGAAGACCTGCCGGTAGAGCTTGCGGTCGCGCGCGACCTCGACCTCCAGCCATGCCGACAGCGCGTTCACCACCGAGATGCCGACGCCGTGGAGACCGCCGGAGGTCTCGTACACCTTGGAATCGAACTTTCCGCCGGCATGGAGGGTGGTCATGATCACCTCCAGCGCGGACTTGTCCCTGAACTTCGGATGGGGGTCGACCGGGATGCCGCGGCCGTTGTCGGTGACCGAAAGCACCCCTTGCGCATCGAGGTCGACCTCGATCCATGAGGCGTGGCCGGCAACGGCCTCGTCCATGGAATTATCGATCACCTCGGCGAAGAGGTGGTGCAGCGCCTTCTCGTCGGTGCCGCCGATATACAT
>JAEZEK010000485.1 GCA_023417735.1 Pseudomonadota bacterium
GGGGGGGGTCGTAGACGGGCGGCCGGCCGCGCTGCCGCTGCCGGGGGCGCTGGCGGTGTAGCTCGTCCGCCGTCTCGTAGCACGGGTAGAGATGCCCGCCCGCCTTGAGCCACTCCGCCGCCTCGCGATAGGCCGCCACCCGCGCCGACTGGTGCTCGATGCGGTCCGGCTCGAGCCCGAGCCAGCGCAGGTCGGCGAGGATCGCCTCGGCGAACGCGCTCCGCGACCGCTCCGCGTCGGTGTCGTCGAAGCGCAGCACGAAGCTGCCGCCCCGCGGCTTGGTGAAAAGCCAGTTGCAGAGCGCGGTGCGGGCGTTGCCGATGTGGATGCGGCCCGTCGGGGACGGGGCGAAGCGGACGACGGGTGACATCGGGCCTGCCGGGCGGTGGAGGCGGCCGTGCTGGCCGCGGGGTCCCCCGGCATGTAACGCGCCGCGCCGGCCCCGACAATCAGACCGCCGCGCGCTCCGGCGCCCCGGCGATGAGGCCGTCGACGTCGAGGCGCCGCATCACCATGGCGAGTTCGCCGTCCGGCCCGCGCGGCCATTCCGCCTCCGGCCGGTCCCAGTAGAGCTCGATGCCGTTGCCGTCGGGGTCGCGCAGATAGAGCGCCTCGCTCACCCCATGGTCGGACGCGCCCTCGAGCCGCACCCCGGCCTCGGCGAGCCGCACGAGCGCGTCGGCGAGGCCGGCCCGCGTCGGGTAGAGGATCGCGACGTGGTAGAGGCCGGTCGTGCCGGGCGCCGGCGGCTTGCCGCCGAGGCTCTCCCAGGTGTTGAGGCCGATATGGTGGTGATAGCCGCCGGCCGACACGAAGGCGGCCTGGCTGCCGTAGCGCTGCGTCAGCTCGAAGCCGAGCACGCCGCAATAGAAGCCGAGCGCGCGCTCCAGGTCGGCGACCTTCAGATGGACGTGGCCGATGCGCACGCCCGGCCCGATCGGCCCCCGCGCGCTTGCCGGCGTCATGGCTGCAGATTGCTGTCTCATGGCTGGTCCTCACCGGCCTCCCGCAGGGGAGGCCTTCCGAACCGGGAGATACGGAGCCGCCTGCCGTCCGGCCAGTGCGCGAACCGGCGACGCTGCGTTCACCGCCTGCGTTCACCCCCCCGCGTTCACCCGATCAGGCCGAGGCGCAGGAGCGTCGCCGCACCCCAGACGAGCCCCGCGACGCAGAGCGCGAAGAACACGGCCGACGACGCGAGGTCCTTCGTCACCCGGATCGCCTCGTGCCGCTCCGGCGTGACGTGGTTGCAGAGCCGCTCGACCGCCGTGTTGAGGAATTCCACGACCAGCACGAAGAGAACGCTCGCCACGAGCGCGACCCACACCCATACCGAGGTGGCGAGGACGAAGGAGAGCGGCACGAACACCGCCGCGATCGCGAATTCCTGCTGGATGGCGGCCTCGGTGCGGACGCCCTCCTTCATGCCGCGGAAGGAATTGGCGGCGGAATCGAGGATGCGCGTGAGCCCGCCCTTGCCCGGCAGCGCAGAGGGCCGCCGCCGGTTCCCGAAGACGGGGCTCCTCGCCCGCTCTGCCGCCCGGTCCGCGTCCATGCCCGCCTCTCCGCCCAGTGCCCGCCCGCCGCAGCGGCCCCGGGCCGCCCGCAATGCGGATCATGCCCGAGAACCGTCGACGAACCGTAACGGCCGGGCGCCGGCTCAGGCGCCCGCCGCGATCCTGTTCTCGTGGCCGAGCCGCTCCTTCTTCAGGAGCTCGGCCACCAGGAAGGCGAGCTCGAGCGCCTGGTCGGCGTTGAGCCGCGGGTCGCAATGCGTGTGGTAGCGGTCGGAGAGATCGGCGTCGGACACGGCGCGCGCGCCGCCGGTGCATTCGGTGACGTTCTTGCCCGTCATCTCGATGTGGATGCCGCCGCCATGCGTGCCCTCGGCCCGGTGGACGCTGAAGAACGTCTCCACCTCGCGCAGGATCAGCTCGAACGGCCGCGTCTTGAAGCCCGTCGTCGCCTTGATCGTGTTGCCGTGCATCGGGTCGCACGACCACACGACCTTGCGGCCCTCGCGCTCGACCGCCCTGATGAGCCGCGGCAGGCGCTCGGCGATCTTGTCGGCGCCGAAGCGCATGATGAGGGTCAGCCGCCCCGGCTCGTTCTTCGGGTTGAGCAGGTCGATGGAGCGCAGCAGCTCGTCCGGCTGCATGTTCGGCCCGCATTTCAGCCCGACCGGGTTCTTCACGCCGCGGCAGAACTCGAAATGGGCGTGGTCGGTCTGGCGCGTGCGCTCGCCGACCCAGATCATGTGGCCGGACGTCGCGTACCAGTCGCCGGTCGTGGAATCGACGCGCGTCAGCGCCTCCTCGAAACCGAGCAGCAGCGCCTCGTGGCTGGTGAAGAAGTCGGTCTGGCGCAGCTCCGGCGTGCGGTCGGCGTCGATCCCGATCGCGCGCATGAAGTCGAGCGTCTCGGTGATGCGGTCGGCGAGCTGCTCGTAGCGCTCGCGCTGCGGGCTGTCGGCGACGAAGCCGAGCATCCACTGGTGGACGTGCTCGAGATTGGCGTAGCCGCCCTGCGCGAAGGCGCGCAGCAGGTTCAGCGTCGCGGCCGACTGCCGGTACGCCATTTCGAGGCGCATCGGGTCGGGCGTGCGCGAGCCTTCCGTGAACTCGATGCCGTTGATGATGTCGCCGCGATAGCTCGGCAGCAGCTGGTCGCCCTGCCGCTCCATCGGCTCGGAGCGCGGCTTGGCGAACTGGCCGGCGATCCGCCCGACCTTCACCACCGGCGACTTGGCCGCGAAGGTGAGCACCACCGCCATCTGCAGGAAGACGCGGAAGAAGTCGCGGATGTTGTCGGCGCGGTGCTCGACGAAGCTCTCCGCGCAGTCGCCGCCCTGGAGCAGGAAGGCGCGGCCTTCCGCGACCTCGGCGAGGTGGCGCTGCAGGGCCCGCGCCTCGCCGGCGAAGACGAGCGGCGGATAGGTCGCAAGCCGGCCCTCGACCTCGGCCAGCGTCCCCTGGTCCGGATAGTCCGGCACCTGCACGATCGGCTTCGACCGCCAGCTCGCCGGTGTCCAATTCTCGCTCATCGCAGGCTCCCGAAACGCGCCGCTGAGGGCGCGTCATCCGTACAGAAACACGGAAGTTCGGCGCCGGCATGCCCGTCCGGCTCCGCTCCTCTGCGCGCGCATATAACAAGCAGGTGCCGCCCGCGCCAGAAAAACGGCTCGGCGCCACCAGCGCCGCCCGCCCCCCCGCCGCCGCCGCGGTGCCATCCGCACCACACCGCCCGCCGCTTCCATTGCCGTCCTGCCGGGGCTCGAGCCGGGCATCCGGCGGGCGCCGGCCTCCACCGAGG
>JAEZEK010000497.1 GCA_023417735.1 Pseudomonadota bacterium
GGTCTACGGTGCCAATCCGGTGCTCGGCGTGGAGGCGGCGCGGCTCGGCGCCAAGCTCATCGGCCTCGATCTCGCCGCCCTCGGTATCACCGTCGATTGCCAGCCGGTCCTCGACGTGCCCGTTGCGGGGGCCGACAGCATCATCGGCGACCGCGCCTACGGCCTGACGGCCGATGCGGTGACGACGCTCGGCGGCGCGGCGGCGGACGGCCTCCTGAGCGCCGGCGTGCTGCCGGTCATGAAGCACATGCCCGGTCACGGCCGGGCGGATGCCGACAGCCACAAGGCCCTGCCGAAGGTGACCGCCTCGCGCGAGGAGCTCGAGGCCCAGGACATCGTCCCGTTCCGGATCTGGGCGAAGAAGATCCCGCTCGGGATGACGGCCCATGTCGTCTACACCGCGCTCGACCCGGATCGGCCGGCGACGCTGTCTCCGAAGGTGATCGGTGAGATAATCCGGGGGCGAATCGGCTTCGACGGGGCGCTCATGACCGACGACATCTCGATGGGTGCATTGAGCGGCGACATCGGCGCGAGGAGCCGCCGCGCGATCGCCGCAGGCTGCGACCTCGTCCTCCACTGCAACGGGGCCATGGAGGAGATGAAGGCCGTCGCCGAGGCCGTCCCGGAGCTATCCGGCGATCGCCTTCGCAGGACGGAGGCAGCCCTCGCGATGCTGTCGCCCGCCCGCGTGGTCGACCGGCCGACCGCCGAAGCGCGCTTCGCCGAGCTGATCGGGCGGGCGGAAGCCGCATGAGCGCGCGCGGCGAGCCGTTCGCGCCGGCTGCGCCCGCTCCCGCAGATCCCGACCGCCCGGCGCTCATCGTCGACGTCGGCGGCTACGAGGGCCCGCTCGATCTCCTGCTCGCGCTCGCCCGCGACCAGAAGGTCGACCTCACGCGCATATCGGTGCTCGCGCTGGCCGACCAGTACCTCGTCTTCTTCGAGGCATGCCGTCAGCTGGAGCTGGAGCTCGCCGCCGACTACCTCGTGATGGCGGCATGGCTCGCCTATCTGAAGTCGCGTCTACTGCTGCCCGAGGAGGCCGGCGAGGACGCGGAGCCGAGCGGCGAGGAGCTTGCGGCCGCCCTGGCGTTCCGGCTCCGCCGGCTGGAGGCGATGCGCAAGGCGGCGGCGCGCCTGATGGGGCGCTACCGGCGCGGGCACGAGGTGTTCGGGCGCGGCGCCCCGCAAGCGCAGGAGAAGGTCGTGGCCCACCGATGGCAGGCGACCCAGTACGAGCTTCTCCAGGCCTATGCGGCACAGCGCCAGCGGCAGCTCGCGCTGCACGTCCGGGTCCGCCAGCGTCACGTCTTCTCGCTTCTGGAGGCCCGGGAGAAGCTGCTGCGCCTGGTCGGCGCGACCGGCCAGTGGCACGCTCTGGACCGCCTGCTCATCGACTACGCCCTGCGTCCGGAACTCCGTGCCACGGCCCGCGCCAGCGCGCTGTCGGCGAGCCTCGAGCTGACCAAGGAGGGGCGGTTCGAGATGATGCAGGCGGCGCCGTTCGCACCCGTCTTCGTGCGGGCGCGCGACGACCGCACCGGCCGGGCGGAGGACGGCAATGCCTGAAGGATCATCCGGAACCCGTGCCGGCAACGTCACGAGCATCGCCCCGGAAGGCCGGCGGCTGCAGCTGCGCACGCTCGAGGCGCTGCTCTTCGCCTCCGGAGACCCGATGCCGGAGCGCGAGATCGCGCGGCACATGCCCGAAGGCGCGGACATACGCGCCCTCCTGACGGATCTGCAGACGGGTTATGCCGGGCGCGGCGTGAACCTCCGCCGGATCGGCGATTGCTGGGCCTTTCGGACCGCGGAGGACATCGCACCTCTCCTCCGGCACCACGTCGTGGAGGAGCGGAAGCTGTCGCGCGCCGCACTCGAGACGCTTGCGATCATCGCGTACCACCAGCCGGTGACGCGCGCCGAGATCGAGGGGATCCGCGGCGTGAGCGTTTCCTCCGGGACGCTCGACGTGCTGCTGGAGACCGGCTGGGTCCGGCTGCGCGGCCGGCGTCGGTCGCCGGGGCGGCCGTTGACCTTCGGGACGACCGTCGGCTTCCTCGATCATTTCGGGCTGGAGGCGATCACCGACCTGCCGGGCCTCGAGGAACTGAAGGCGGCAGGCATGCTGGAGGGCATGCTGCCGCCCGGCCTCGCCGCGCCCACCCCGGACGACCGGGCCAGCCTCGCCGAGGACGAGGATCCGCTCGAGCCGGCGGACGATGGATCGGGGTAGACGTTGCGGTCGCCTTCCGCCTGTTTCGCCTGTATCTGATCGCCCCATGAGCACGGCACTTGCCCCTTTGCCCGGCCGCCGGCGCAGGGCGACCGCGACGATCGCGTCGCGCCTGACCATGGAAGGGGTGTCGCGCGTCTATGGCAGCCATCGGGCCGTCGACCGCGTCGACCTCCAGGTCGAGCCCGGCCAGGTGGTCGCGCTGCTCGGCCATTCGGGCTGCGGCAAGACGACGCTCCTGAGGCTCGCCGCGGGCGTCGAGGTTCCGAGCGAGGGCAGGGTCCTGATCGACGGGCGGGAGGTCGCCTCCGAAAGCGCCTTCGTGCCGCCGGAGCAGCGCCATGTCGGGCTGATGTTCCAGGACTATGCGCTGTTTCCGCATCTCAGCCTGCTCGAGAACGTCATGTTCGGCCTGACGGCACTCGACCGGCGCGGGCGGCGGGAAGAAGCGCTCGCCGCATTGCATCGCGTCGGCCTCGGCCAGCTCGCCGGCGCGTACCCCCACGAGGCCTCCGGCGGCGAACAGCAGCGCACCGCGCTTGCCCGCGCGGTTGTGCCGCGGCCGGGTATCCTGCTCATGGACGAGCCGTTCTCCGGCCTGGATTCGCGCCTTCGCGACAGCGTGCGCGAGGACACCCTGGCGGTCCTGAAGGAGACCGGCGCCACGGCCGTCATCGTCACCCACGACCCGGAGGAGGCGATGCGGATGAGCGACCGGATCGTGCTCATGCGGGCCGGCCGGATCATCCAGACCGGAACCGCGGAGGAGCTCTACGGGCGTCCGGAAAGCCTCTTCGCGGCCCGCTTCTTCAGTTCGCTGAACGAGTTCGCCGGCCGCGTGGAGGACGGCATGGTGGCCACGCCGCTCGGCCGGTTCGATGCGCAGGCGGTACGGCACGGCGAGGCCGCGGTGGTGGCCATCCGGCCGCACGGCATCCAGGTGCGTCCGGCGGAACGGGGAGCGGGGGCCGACGGCGTACCCGGCCGGGTGGTCGCGCGCCGCTTTCTGGGCGAGGTCAGTCAGTTGGAGGTGGCGGTCGAGGGCCTGGATAGCTATCTGACGGCACGAGGGCGCTTCGGCGACGACCTGCCGATCGGCGCGGACGTCGCCGTGAGCGTCGAGGCGCAGCATGTCATGGTCTTTCCCGAGGACTGAGCCGCGCGCGCCTCCCGGTTTTGTTGCGCCCACCGGTGGGGAGGACTAGAACGGGCGCAAGCGAGTTGGAGACCGAGATGGGCAGCTTTAGCATCTGGCACTGGATCATCGTCCTCGTGGTGATCCTCCTGCTCTTCGGCCGTGGCAAGATTCCCGACCTGATGAGCGACATGGCCAAGGGCATCAAGAGCTTCAAGAAGGGCCTGGCCGACGACGAAGCCGAGGAAACCGCGCAGCCGCGCACGATCGAGCACGGCCGCGGCGAGACCGTCGTCACCGAGCCGGTCCAGAAGAAGAGCAAGGCCAGCTGATAGTCTCGCGGCTGGCCGCGAGCCGGATCGATGCTCGACATCGGGTGGAGCGAACTGCTCGTGATCGCCGCGATCGCGGTCGTCGTGGTGGGTCCCAAGGACCTGCCGCGCATGCTCCGCGCGTTCGGCAAGTCGATGGGCCAGGTGCGCCGGACGGCGAACGACTTCCGCCGCCAGTTCGACGATGCGCTGCGGGAGGCCGAACGCGAGGCGGATCTCGCGGACGCCCGCAAGAGCATCGAGTCGATCACGCGGAGCAATCCGCTCGCCGACGTGAAGAAGGAACTGACGAGCGCGGCCGCGCCCGGCCAGGAGAATCTCCGCGCCGTGAACGATTCCGCCCAGACCATGCTTCGTGAGGAACCGCCGGTGAAGACGGGCGCGATCGCCGCGGAGACCGCCGAAGCGGTCGGCGCCGAGACGTCGCCTGCCGCCATTTCGCCGCCGACCCCTGCCGCAGAGCCGGCCGCACCGGCTCCAGCCGCACCGGCTCCCGCGGAAGCATCGGAACGGGCCAGAGGAAGCGACGCGGCATGAGCGTCGACGAGATCGAATCCTCCAAGGCCCCGCTCCTCGACCATCTGATCGAGCTGCGCCAGCGGCTCATCCGCGCGATGATCGCCGTCTTCATCGCGTTCCTCGTGTGCTTCTTCTTCGCCGAAGACATCTTCAACCTGCTGATCATCCCCTTCGAGCGGGCGGCAGGCTCGACGCGCGAGATCAAGCTGATCTACACCGCGCCGCAGGAATACTTCTTCACGCAGCTGAAGCTCGCTTTGTTCGGGGCTCTGTTCATCGCGTTCCCGGTCATCGCCAACCAGATCTACAAGTTCGTCGCGCCGGGCCTCTACAAGCACGAGCGGCAGGCCTTCATGCCGTTCCTGATCGCCACGCCGATCCTGTTCGCCGTGGGCGCGGCCCTCGTCTATTTCGGCGTGATGCCGCTGGCGCTCGGCTTCTTCCTGTCGATGGAGCAGCTGCCCGGGGAGGGGCGCGCCGCGATCGAGCTGCTGCCGAAGGTGAACGAGTATCTCAGCCTCATCATGACGCTGATCTTCGCCTTCGGGCTCGTCTTCCAGCTGCCGGTGGTCCTGACCCTGCTCGCCCGTGCCGGGATCGTCACGGTGGAGTCGCTCAAGGCCAAGCGGAAGTACGCGATCGTCATCGCGTTCATCGTCGCGGCCATCCTGACGCCGCCCGATCCGATCAGCCAGATCAGCCTTGCCGTGCCCGCCATCCTTCTCTACGAACTCTCCATCCAGGCGGTCCGCATGATCGAGGCCAGGCGCGCGAGCGCCCGCAAGGAAGCGGACGCCGCCACCTGAAATCCCCGGGGGCGCACCTCCCATGCTGGACATCAAATGGATTCGCGAGAATCCGGACGAGCTTGATCGCGCGCTCGGCAAGCGCGGCGCGCCGCCGGCCGCCGCCGGCCTGATCGGGCTCGACGAGCGGCGCCGCGCGATCATTCAGAAGCTGCAGGACGCCCAGGGCCGCCGCAACGCCGCCTCCAGGGAGATCGGCCAGGCCAAGGCGCAGAAGGACGAGCCCCGCGCCGCCCAGCTGATGGCCGAGGTCGCGAGCCTCAAGGATGCGATCCGGACGGGCGAGGAGGACGAGCGGGCGGCCGAGGCGGCGCTCGCCGACGCGCTGGCCAACGTTCCGAACGTGCCGCTTGCCGAGGTGCCTGAGGGGCCGGACGAGGCGGCGAACGTCGAGGTCCGCGTGCATGGCGAGCGCCGCGCGCTCGACGGTGCGCGCGAGCATTTCGAGCTCGGCGAGGCGCTCGGCCTGATGGATTTCGAGGCGGCGGCACGGCTTTCGGGATCGCGCTTCGTCGTGCTGAAGGGCCAGCTCGCGCGCATGGAGCGCGCGCTCGGCCAGTTCATGCTCGACCTGCACACGGAGGAGCACGGCTACACCGAGGTGCAGCCGCCGGTGCTGGTGCGCGACGATGCCCTCTACGGCACCGCGCAGCTGCCGAAGTTCGCCGAGGACCAGTTCCGGACGACGGATGGCCGCTGGCTCATCCCGACCGCCGAGGTGCCGCTCACCAACCTCGTGCGCGAGCAGATCCTCGACGCGTTCCACCTGCCCATCCGCCTGACGGCGCTGACGCCGTGCTTCCGCTCGGAGGCGGGGTCGGCGGGGCGCGACACGCGCGGCATGCTGCGCCAGCACCAGTTCGACAAGGTGGAGCTGGTCTCGATAACGCGGCCGGAGGACAGCCTCGCCGAGCACGAGCGCATGACGGGCTGCGCCGAGGAGGTGCTGAAGCGGCTGGGCCTCGCCTACCGGGTGATGCTGCTCTCGAGCGGCGACATGGGCTTCGCCGCGCAGAAGACCTACGACCTCGAGGTCTGGCTGCCCGGGCAGAAGGCCTATCGCGAGATCTCGTCCTGCTCGGTCTGCGGCGACTTCCAGGCGCGGCGCATGCAGGCGCGCTACCGCCCGCAGGGCGAGAAGCAGCCGCGCTTCGTCCACACGCTGAACGGCTCGGGCGTCGCCGTCGGCCGCGCGCTGATCGCGGTCATGGAAACCTACCAGAACGCGGACGGCTCCATCACGGTGCCCGAGGCGCTCCGGCCCTATATGGGCGGCGTGGAGCGCATCGGGTGAGGCGTCGCGGGACGGACGGGAAGGGGCGGCGCCCGGCTTCGGCGTCCGCGAACCGCGCGGCTGCGAGTGCCCGCGCAGGCGCCGGAGGGCTGTCGTGAAGATCCTGGTGACCAATGACGACGGCATCCATGCGCCCGGGCTCGAGGGGGCGGAGCGGATCGCGCGCGCGCTCTCCGACGACGTCTGGATCGTGGCGCCGGAGATGGACCAGTCCGGCGTCGCCCATGCGCTGACGATCAGCGACCCGCTGCGGCTCCGGCGCGCCGGCGAGCGCCGGTTCGCTGTTCGCGGCACGCCGACGGACTGCGTCATCATGGGCTTCAAGGTGGTGATCGGCGAGAAGCCGGACCTGGTGATTTCGGGCGTCAACCGCGGCCAGAACCTCGCCGACGACGTAACCTATTCCGGGACGGTCGCCGGCGCGATGGAGGGCTCGCTGCTCGGCATCCCTTCGATCGCGCTGTCGCAGGCCTACAGCTACGACACGATCGACGACCCGCACTGGCGGACGGCGGAGACGCACGCGCCGGAGATCATCGGCCGGCTCCTCGACGGCGGCTTCTCGCCGGACACGCTCTACAACATCAACTTCCCCAATTGCGCGCCGGAGGCGGTGACGGGCGTGGTCGTGACGCGCCAGGGCCGCCGCGTGCCGGACTGGCTGAAGATCGAGAAGCGGGCCGACGGCCGCGGCCATCCCTATTACTGGATCGCGTTCCAGCGCTCCAAGATGGAGCCGGAGGAGGGCACCGACCTCCATGCCCTCGCCAAGCTGAAGATCTCGGTGACGCCGCTCTCGCTCGACCTGACCGACGACCGGGCCCGGGAAAAGCTCTCCGGCGTCTTCTCCTGAATTGCGCGCCGGCTTCCGCTCGCCCATTGTGCCGCGCATGAACGAGCCGATCGCAACCGGGGCGCTGGACGACGAGGAACGCGTCCGGATGGCGAGCCTCATCCTGTCGCTGCGCGGGCTCGGGGTCTCCGACCGCAGGCTCCTCAAGGCGATCGAGACGATCCCGCGCGGGCTCTTCGTGCCGGACGGCTTCCGCGCCCGCGCCTACGACGATTGCGCGCTGCCGATCGCGTGCGGGCAGTCGATCAGCGCGCCGTCCGTGATCGGGACGATCGTGTCGGCGCTGGAGCTCGGCGACCGCCACAGCGTGCTGGAGATCGGGACCGGGTCCGGATACCAGGCCGCGATCCTGTCGCGCCTCGCCCGCCGCGTCACCACCATCGAGCGCTACCGCACGCTCGCCCGCTCCGCCGAAGCGCGCTGGGCGGCCCTGCGCATCTCCAACATCACCGGCATCGTCGCCGACGGCGCGCTCGGCTGGCCGAGACA
>JAEZEK010000004.1 GCA_023417735.1 Pseudomonadota bacterium
CCGTGGTCCCGCCAACCACCGTCGCGCCGCGGCAAGTGGTGCCCGCCCGCGCGCCCGCGGCCCCCGCCCGCCCGGCGATGGGCTTCGACCCGAAATACCTGCCGGCGGTGGTCGATTACGGGGCCAAGCACAAGAAGGGCACCATCGTCATCGACAGCAAGGCGAAGCACCTCTACCTCGTGCTCGGCGACGGCAAGGCGAAGCGCTACGGGATCGGCGTCGGCCGCGACGGCTTCGGCTGGTCGGGCACCGTGAAGGTCGCGCGCAAGGCGGAATGGCCGACCTGGACGCCGCCGGCCGAGATGCGCAAGCGCCAGCCGCATTTGCCGCTGCAGATGGCGGGCGGCCCGAGCAACCCGCTCGGCGCGCGCGCTCTCTATCTCCACAGGAACGGCAAGGACACCCTCTTCCGCATCCACGGCTCGAACGAGCCCTGGACGATCGGACGCGCGGTTTCCTCCGGCTGCTTCCGGATGCGCAACGAGGACGTGGTCGACCTCTACGAGCGGGTGCCGGTCGGCACCACCGTGGTCGTCCTCTAGCCGCACGCGCCGGCACCGCCTGTCGGCCCTCCCGGATCAGCCCGCCGGGAGGGCATCCGCTTTCGCGTCCGCAGGACCCTCTGCTCGGGCGCGCGCGGGCACTCGCACCGTCTGCACGAACGCGTGAAGCCCGACGCGGAACCTCAATCCATCTTCTTACATTGTATTGCCACTGACGAGCGAAGCCGATCGACTTCCGGGGCCGGCCTCTCGCAAGAAGGGGATTGACTCTCATGCATAAGACGCGCGCCGCCCGCGCCCTTTGTCTGGGCGCGGCTGTCTCTATACTTTTGCCCGTGGTCGCCGAGGCGCAGGTCACGCGCTTCTTCGACCCGTCGACGCGGACCTACCTCACCT
Source organism: Pseudomonadota bacterium (assembly GCA_023417735.1). GTDB lineage: Bacteria > Pseudomonadota > Alphaproteobacteria > Rhizobiales > Afifellaceae > Propylenella. The sequence goes on from JAEZEK010000004.1 coordinate 900, forward strand.
ACGACCCGACGCCGAAGCGGGGCTGGAGCGCGCCGGCGGAGTATCGCCGCCAGATCGTGCCGTTCCAGACGCGGGAGGCGCCCGGAACGATCGTCATCGATTCCCGGAGCAAGCACCTCTACTTCGTGCTCGCCGGCGGCCAGGCGATCCGCTACGGCATCGGCGTCGGGCGCGAGGGCTTCGGCTGGCAGGGCGTGGTGAAGGTCGGGCGCAAGGCGGAATGGCCGACCTGGACGCCGCCCTCGGAGATGATCGCGCGCGAGCCGACGCTCGCGAAGTTCGCCTCCGGCATGCCCGGCGGGCCGGACAACCCGCTCGGGGCGCGCGCGCTCTACCTCTATGACGGCGGGCGGGACACGATGTTCCGCATCCACGGCACCAACGAGCCCTGGACGATCGGGCACAACGTCTCGTCCGGCTGCATCAGGATGATGAACCACGACGTGGTGGAACTCCACCACCTCGCCTCCGTGGGCGCCAAAGTGATCGTGCAGTAGGGCAGCGGCCCGCCGGGCGCAGCCGCCCGGCATGCGGGATCTGAAACTCGACGCGGCGGCGGGCGATCCCCGCCGCCTCGGCATCAGGGCCGCCGGATCGCACCGGCGTCGAAGGCGACCTGCTCGGACAGGCTTGCCAGACTGTCGTGCAGCAGCTGCAGGAGATAGGCGGGATTGTGCACGAAGCCGCCCGGATCCTTCGTCGCCACCTGGTAATTGTAGGCCGCCTTGAGGAGGCGCGGCGTCCAGTTCCGGTAGCGGTTCTCCATGACCGAATCCTCGGGCGTGACCCGGCCGTCACCGTCCGGGTCCGCGAAGAAGTACGGAAAGCGGCTGCCATAGCCGATCGGGGCCCCGGCCACCTCCGCCGCATAGGCGCGGATCGCGTCGAAGAGTTTCGCGCGCAGCCCCTCGATCTCGGAATGGATGCCGCCCGCAGCGTCGCCGTCGCCGTCGAAATCGCCATGCCTCGTGCGGATCGCGCGGACGTCGTCGACGCCGCGATGGCAGGACAGGCAGGACGAAGTCTCGACCGCCGTGGTGTGCGGATCGTGGCACGCGACGCAGGTGTTCGCGCTCGGCACGTGGTGGAATCGTCCGGCATAGGTCCGGCCGGGATAGTGATAGCCGCCGCGCACATCGGCGCCGTGCATCACGGCGGCCGCGACACCGTAATGGATGTTGATGAAGGCGAGGTCGGCAGAGACCTCGTCCTCGCCGAGCGGCGCGGTCGCCGCCGCGACAGCGTCGCCCGACTGCCGGCCCTGGTGGCACACGCTGCACCTCGCCGAGGCGGCCAGGCCGTCGACCGCGACGCCGGAGGGGAAGGTGACGCCGTCGAGCGCATGGGCGGCACCGGTGTGGCAGGAGGCGCAGCCGATCGGCGCATTCACGGCCGCGGGGCCGTCGATGGCACCCGGCGCCGTGCCGTCCGCGCCGAGGAAATCGATGAACCCCGGCTGCGAATGGCATGTGGCGCAGGCCTGGGGCACGGCGCCTTCCCGGTTCCAATAGGTGAAGGAGGGCGAATGGTAGTCGCCGTGCGGCGAGGCGAGCCAGGCCTCGACAAGCGCGGCCAGGGCATCGTCGGCCTGCGCGGCCGCCGGGCCGCAAAGGAGGGACAAAGTGAGGATCGCCGCGGCGACGCGTCCTGCTCGTCTGACCATGTGCACGTCCGTCCTCCTCCGCTCCTTGTCGCACCTGCCCGTGACAAACTGTTGTCAGCGGATGCCGCCCTCGGCCTTGACCTCCTTCAGCATGTCATCACCAATGGTGCATAGCACCATGCTATTCGCGTCGAGGCCACCATGAGCAGGGAGAAAAGGTCATAAGCGGGAGCGCGGCGGTCAAGGCGCCGGGCGCAAGCCTGCGGCTGCCGGGCATGATCCTTGCGTTGATCTACGTCGCCGTATGCGTCGCCGCCCTGGCCTTCGCCGCGGGCCGGCGCGTGGCTCCGCTCGACCCTTGGGAGAAGGCGGCGGCGGGGCTCGGGCTCGTGGCGCTGGCCGCCATGGCTGTGCAGTTCGTCACCTCCGGCCGGTTCGAGGCGGTGTCCGGGCGGCTCGGGATCGACAAGATCATGGCGTTCCACAAGGTCGCCGCCGGCTGGATCCTGGTGGCGGTGCTCCTCCACCCGCTCCTCTACGTCCTGCCGACCTTCATCGACAACCCGTCCCTCGGCCGCGAGCGCCTGACGGCCTACCTGACGCTGCCACATTATCGCAGCGGGGTGGCGGCGCTCGTCGCGACCGTCGTGCTGTTACCGATCTCGGCGCTGCGCGACCGGTTGCCCTGGCGATACGAGGTGTGGCGGGCGAGCCACATCCTGCTCGCGACGACGGCGGTCGCCGGCGGGCTCCACCACGCTCTGACGGCCGGCCGGTTCAGCTCGGCCGGGACCGTCCACGGGTTGTGGGTGCTTGCGGCCTTCGCCGTGGCCGGGGTGATCGTGACCCTCTACGGCTGGCGCTGGCTGAAGCTGCACATCCGGCCGTGGCGGCTCGAGCAGGTCACGAAGCGGGCCGACCGTATGTGGGAGCTCGACATCAGGCCGGCGCCGGGCAATCCGCCGTGGCCCTATCGCGCGGGCCAGTTCGTCTGGATGACCGAGGGCCGGCGGCGCTTCCCGCTGTTCGACCATCCCTTCTCCATCGCCGACAGCCCGAGCCGGCCCGGCTTGAGCCTGATCATCAAGGAGGCCGGCGACTTCACCAGCACCGTGGGAGGCCTGCCGCCCGGCACGCCGATCGGCATCGACGGCCCCTATGGCGAGTTCACGCTCGAGGCGCACGATGCCGGCGCCGTCCTCCTCATTGCCGGCGGCGTCGGCATCGCGCCGGTCATGGGGCTCCTGCGCGACATGGTCGCGCGCAGGGATGCGAGGCCGGTGAGGCTTGCCTACGCGGCCGGACGACCGGAGAACTTCGCCTGCCTGGACGAGATCGAGCTCGCAAAGGACGTACTCGACCTGCGGGCGCTGCTCATCAGCGAGGAGAGCACGGAAGGCTGGACAGGCGCGGTCGGCCTCCTCGACAGGGCGCGCCTCGAGGACCTGCTCGCGGATCTCGAGCGGCGGGGGACCGTCGCCTTCATCTGCGGGCCCGGGCGCATGGTGACGGCGGTCTCCGACGCATTGCTTGATCTCGGCCTGCCGATGGCGAACGTCGTCTACGAGCGGTTCGACTACGGTGGCGGCGCAGCTTCGCGGCAGGACCGGCGTCGCACGCTGGAATATCTCGGCGGCGGCGCGGGCCTTGCCGCGGCAACGCTGGCGTTCGTCGCTCTCGGCTGAAGGGCGGCAGGGCAGCGACCGCCTACCGCTTCTCCGACGTCGCGGCGCCCCGCTCCTCCCATTCGCCGCCCAGCGCGTCGCGGATGTAGAGCTCCCGTACCAGGATCATGCCCGCCGCCGCGATCGGAACGGCGAGTGCCACGCCGAGAACGCCGAAGAGCGCCCCGAGCAGCAGCTGCATGCCGAGGCTGAAGGCCGGCGGGATCCGTGTCGTGTGGCGCTGCACGATCGGGTTCAGCACGTTGCTCTCCATCCCCTGGATGAGGAGGTAGATGGCGAGCCCCCAGGCCGCCATCTCGGGGCTGTGCGAGAGCCCGATGAGCACGATCGCGAACCCCGCCATGATCGGGCCGAGCGTCGGGATGAACTCGAGCAGGCCCGCCTGGAGCGCGAGCATCAGGGCGAACGGCATGCCGACCAGGAGAAGGAGCACGTAGGTCAGCAGGAAGATCACGATCATGCTGATCGCCTGCCCGGTCAGCCAGCGCCGAAGGTAGGCGATCGACTGGTCGAGCACGTCGGCGACGCGTTCGCGGCGGCCGCGCGGCAGCAGGCTGAGAAGCGCCGTTCGATAGATGCCCGGATCCCAGGCGAAGAAGATCGCCAGGAAGAGCACCAGCGCAACGTTGCCGACTGCGCCGAACGTGGCGAAAAGCGCATTCGTCGCGCCGCCGAAAAGGGCGCGCGCGCTCGGCAGCAGCCCCTGCATCGGCTCGCCGCCCCCCCCGTTCTCGGACGACCGCAGGCCGATCCGGCCGAGCAGATCCATGAGGCGGCTGACCTGCTCGCCGAGCGTGCTGACGAGGCTCCCGGCTTGCTGCGCGAGGCTCGCACCGCTCCAGGCGAGCGCGGCACCCAGCACGAGAACGAGCACGAGCGCGGTCAGCACGAGCCTGAACCGGCGCCCGCCGCCGATCACCCGGCCGAACGCGCGCGCCCCGGCGTCGAGCGCCACTGCGAAGACGATCCCGGCGAAGATCAAGAGGAGCGCGCTCGCCGCATGCCAGACGATGAAGACGGCAACCAGGAAAGCGGTGGCGATCGCGGCAACGAGCGTGGCGGACCTGGCGAGGCCCGGCGGCGGATCGGCTTCAGGCACCATCGGGCAGATTCTCCTGAGGCCGCGGCATTGCGGGCGATAGCGGGACGGGCGCGCCTCTCGCGGACGTCAACGCCACAGCGTAATGGGGGTGCCCCCGACCGCGCCATCGAAATAGCGCGAGCCGCGCGCATCGAGCCGCGCCACGATGCGGCCGTCGCTCCCCAGGAGAAGGAGGTCGGGGTTCCCGAAGCCGATGCTTTCCAGGCGCCAGGCCGAGATGCGGCCGAGATCCGGCGTGATGCACCCCGACGGGGTCGCCGCACCGCCGCCCGCGCCGGGTCCGAGCGTCAGCTCGCAGCCGCAACCCGGGGATCCGTCGCTGGCGGTCCAGCGGCCAGGAATGTCCGCGCCGGTCCACACCCTTCCCCGCCCCGCCACGGCAGCCGCCCGCGGCGGCGCAACGGGAACGGCAACCTGGCCCGGCCGGCAC
>JAEZEK010000041.1 GCA_023417735.1 Pseudomonadota bacterium
GCTTCGTGCGGCGCCCGAGCGAAGTCGGGGGCGGTTCCGCCGCCTTCGTGATCGTGGAAGGCGTGGTTCGGTCCGTTGGCGCCCGCCCCCGCAATACCTATCTGAACTTCACCGGCGCGCGCGAACGCGGGCTGTCGGCTGTTGTGGAAGGGAAGGACCGTGACCGTTTCGGAAGCGCGGAGGCGATCGACCGGCTCGCCGGCCGCGTGGTCCGCGTACGCGGATTCCTGTCCGGCGCCGAGCGCCCGACCCTCGCTGTGCGCTCGCCGCTACAGGTCGAGACTTTCGACGGCGGCGCTGCGGGCGCGGGTCACGGAGATCTTGATTCGCGTCCGCAAGGAAGGCAAGGCAACCCGCATGGGTTCTAGACTGCTCCTCCTGCTGGCGTCGGCGCTCGCGCTCGCCGGGTGCCAGATGGCCGCCACGCCCTCCGTGCCGCAGCACGTGGAGGCGGTCGCCGTCACGCCCAAGCGCCTGCCGTCGCGTGTCGAGGAAGTCATCGGGCAGCGCGAGAACCCGCGCGTCGTGGCCGAGTACGGCGGCGTCTACTCCAATCCCAAGGTCGAAGCCGCCCTGGTCGGCGTCGTCTCGCGCCTGGTGGCTGCTTCCGACGATCCGTCCCGGCGCTACAAGGTGACCATCCTCAACTCGCCGGTCGCCAACGCCTTCGCGCTGCCGGGCGGCTATCTCTACGTCACGCGCGGCCTGCTCGCGCTCACCAACGACAGTTCCGAGCTCGCCGCCGTTCTCGCCCACGAGATCGCGCACGTGATCGCGAACCATGCGCTGGCGCGGGCGCGCGTCATCGAGCAGGCGGACATCGTGGAGAAGGTCGCGACCGACGTCCTCAGCGACCCCTCGGCGCAGCAGGCGGCGCGCAGCCGCTCGCGCCTCGGCCTCGCCCAGTTCTCGCGTGACCAGGAGGTCGAGGCGGACCGGATCGGGATCATGATCTCCGGCCGGGCCGGTTTCGACCCGTTCGCGGCCTCGCGCTTCCTGAACAGCCTGGAGCGCTATGCCGAGTTCCGCTCCGCCATCGGCAGCCGCAACGACGCGAAGAGCTTCCTCGCGTCCCATCCGGCAGCGCTGGAACGCCGCGAGCTCGCCATCAAGGCGGCCCGCCAGTTCGGCGCGCCGGGCATCGGCAAGCAGGACCGCGACGCCTACCTGATGGCGCTCGACGGCATCATCTACGGCGACGATCCGGCGGAAGGCTTCGTGCGCGGCCGGGAATACCTGCATCCGCGGCTTTCGATCGGCTTCCGCGTGCCGTCGTCGTTCCGGCTCGAGAACACCAAGGAGGCGGTTCTGGCGGCCGCGGGCCAGAACACCGCGATGCGGTTCGACGGCGTGACCGCGGATCCCAACACCTCGCCTGCCGACTACCTCGCCTCCGGCTGGGTGAACGGGCTGGTCGAAGGCTCGATCCGGGAGACGACGGTGAACGGCCTGCCGGCGGCGACCGCAGAGGCCCAGGCCGGCGACTGGTTCTTCCGCATCGGCGCGATCCGCGTCGGGACGAGCATGTACCGCATGATCTTCGCCGACCGATCGAGCGACGAGACGATCGCCGCCGCGCTCGACGAGACGTTCGGCACGTTCAAGCGGCTGACGCCTACCGACGTGGCCCGGCTGCGTCCCCTCACGATCAGCGTCGTGACCGCAAGGTCCGGCGACACGGTCGCGAGCCTCGCCGCCCGCATGCAGGGAACGGAGCGCCGGCTCGAACTCTTCAGGCTCCTGAACGGGCTCGACGCCCAATCCACGATCGAGCCAGGGCAGAAGGTGAAGCTGACGGTCGGGTGACCGGGCTCACGCGCCGCCCGGCGCGCTCCCGGCGAAGGGCGCGAACTCGACGGCGACACGTTCGTAGACCGGCCGCTTGAACGGGATCACCAGTGCCGGGACGCGCGCGAGCGGCTCCCAGCGCCAGTCGCTGAACTCGGCCTTGTGGCCGTGCCCGGGCGCCGCCACATCGATCTCGTCCTCGGCACCTTCGAAGCGGAACGCGAACCATTTCTGGGTCTGCCCGCGATACCGGCCGCCCCAGACGCTGGCGGCGGCGGCACCAGGCAAGTCGTAGCAGAGCCAGTCCGGCGCCTCCCGGAGAAGGGCGACCGACCTCATGCCGGTTTCCTCGAACAGCTCGCGGACGGCCGCCTCGTAGGGGCTCTCGCCGGGATCGATCCCGCCCTGAGGCATCTGCCACTGGAACCGGCTGCCGTCCGTCTCCACGCTGCCTTTCCGCCGGCCGATGAAGACCTTGCCGGCCGGGTTGAACACCGCCAGCCCGACGCAACGCCGGTAGGACGGATGGAGCGGATCGACCGTCATTCGGACCGGCCCAGGGCCGCGCTGATCGGGACGAAGGTGATGCCGCGCGCCTCGGCCTGCGGGATCCATTCGGCCAGGCCGGCGATGGAGGTGGGAAAGGCGCTGGCGATGCCGACGGCCAGGCCGCGCTGACGGGCGAGCCGCTCCAGGTCGAGAAGCTGCCGCGCAATCGCCGCCGGCGAGCGGTCCGCATCGACGATCCGGTCCGCCACCACCACCGGCGCATCGATCTCCTCGCCGAGGTCGCGCGCGAGGCTGTGCGGCGACGACCCATCGTCGATATAGGCGAGACCGCGGCCGGCAACCTCGCCGAGCAGCGACCGCATGGCCATCTCGTCGCTGGTGAACCGGGCGCCCATGTAGTTCATCACCGCCGTGTAGCTGGTGATCCGGCTCATCACCCAGTGCAGGTCGCGCATGTTCGACTCGATGTCGGCGCCCGCCAGGAGCGTGTGCTCGCCGGGATCGTTGTCGGGATAGCCGACCGGCTCGAGCGGGACCTGGAGGGCGACCTCATGCCCGGCCTCCCGGGCGCGCGCGACCCAGCGCCCGAGGCTGCTGCCATAGGGCGCGAAGGCGAGCGTGACGTCCTCGGGAAGACGCTGGATCGCATCCTGCGTGCCGGTCTGGCTGATGCCGAGGCCGCCCAGCACGATCGCGATGCGCGGCCCCCCGCCCGCGGCCGCCGGCCGCGAATAGGCGTCGATCGGACGGAGGCCGTCCTCGGCGATCTGCGGCAGGGGCCCGAACCGGCTCTCCTCGATCAGCCGGTCGAGGGGCTGCGAACCCGCGCGGATGAGCCCCGGCGACGGCGCCCCGGCAAATGCCACCGCGACGCGATCCGCGTCGGCGACCGGCGGCTCGGGCCGGTGCGTGGCGCGGCGCGGCTGCCCCAAAGCGGCGGTGGTCGGCGGTTCGGCCTCCGTGATCGGCACGGCGATCGTGAAGCGCCCCCCGTCGGGGTCGTCGACGACGGCGACCCAGATCAGCGCGATCGCAGCGACCAGGCCGGCAAGGGTCAGGAT
>JAEZEK010000226.1 GCA_023417735.1 Pseudomonadota bacterium
TGCGGCACCGGCCGCTAGGTGCCCGGGGCAAGCCCGGGCAGGACGACAGAGGGTTAGGAGGCGCAGAGCAACGGCACGGCCCCTTGACCTCCCCGCGATGGGGAGGTGACGGTTCGTGCCCGGCGGCGTCAGCGCTCGATGGGGACGCCGACGAGGTTGCCCCATTCGGTCCAGGAGCCGTCATAGACGCGCACGTTCCCGTACCCGAGGAGCTGCGTCAGGGCGAAATAGGCGACAGTCGCGCGGTGGCTCATCCGGCAGTAGGCGATCACGGGCTGGTCCGGCGAAAGGCCCCGCTCGGCGGCGAGCGCGCGCAGCTCCGCCGCCGGCCGGAAGGCTTTGTTCTTGTCGAGGAAGTCCATGTAGAACATGTGCCTGGCGCCCGGGATGCGCCCCGGCCGCACCGCGCCGCTGTCCGGCCCGCCGGGCCCGCCGACCCGCTCGCCCCGGTATTCCTCGGGCGAGCGCGCATCGACGATCGCGGCCGTCTCGTCCGCGATCGCCTTCAGGACCTCGTCGCGGAAGATGCGCATGCCCGGATCGCGTTCGGTCGGCCGGTATTCGACGGGTGGCGGCGCGGGCGGGAAATCCTGCTCGAGCGGCCGGCCCTCGGCCTTCCAGCGGTAGCGCGCGCCGTCGAGCACCTTGACGTTGCGATGCCCGCAATAGCGGAGCGTCCACCAGGCGTAGATGCCGAACTGCACGTCCTCGCCGTAGACGACGACGGTCGTGTCGTTGCCGATGCCGGCCGCGCCCATGCGGCGCGCGAACTCCTCGGGGGAGGGGAAGTCGCGCATGTGGCTGTCCCACAGCATCTCCTTCCAGCGCCAGCACACCGCGCCCGGCACGTGCCCGGCCTTGTAGGCCGGCATGTCGTCCTGCCTGAGGCCGGCGATCTCGACGATGCGCAGGTCCGGGTCGTTGCGATGCGCCTCCAGCCATTCGGGGCTGACGAGCGGCGATTCGTCTGTGGTGCTGGCCATCTGGTCCTCGTTTCTATCGATCAGGGCGTGGGCGCCGGCCGGAACCGGACGCGGAGTTCGGAGCCGAGCGCGATGCGGCTCACCACCCCGCCGGAGCGGGCGGCATCCTCCAGGCCGGCGCGGTCTGCGATCTCGTCCAGACCAGGGAGGGCGACGTCGATCGCGACCGCATCTCGTTCGTCGGTGGCGGACGGCTCGAACGCGACCTGGACGGCAATGCCCTCCGACGGATGGCCGGCATTGGCCAGGAAGGTACGCAGCGACCCGGCCGCGCAGGATCCGATGGCGAGGAGAAGCAGCTCCCCGGAGGTCGGGCCGGCATCCGTGCCGCCGTCCTCCCGCTTGCGGTCGGTCACGACCTGGTGCGGGCCGGCGGTGCAGAGGAGCTTGCGGCCCTCCAGGCGGCGGACGACGATCCCGTTCATGGCGGCCCCGCGCCGGCTGCTTCAGCCGGCATTCAGAGTTGCTCAAAGTATGACCATATGCCCATAGTACGATCCTTGGGCCTGCATCAAGGCGCGGGAACGCCGGTCCGGCGACTGCGCCACCAGCCGGGAGGCCAGGGGAGGAACGACATGAAGAGCATTCGTGCGAACGGCATCAGCCAGACGGAATGGGTTGCGCGGCGGGACGTCCTCAAGGCGGGCGGATTCGGCGCGCTCGGGCTCCTGCTCGCCGCGGCGACGACGCGCGGCAGCTTCGCCCAGGACGCGACGCCCAGCATGGCCAACGTGAAGGCGAACCTCAGCTCGCTGAAATACGGCGAGTTCAACCCGAACTACGTTTCCGCCTGGGCGCTCACCATTGCGCGCGCGCAGGGCTATTTCGACGAGGTCGGCCTCTCCGACGTCGAGATGATCCTCTCGGAGGCCTACATTCCCGGCCTGATCGGCGGCAGCTTGCATCTGGCCCACGGCGACACCAGCAGCTTCCTCAGCGCCGCCGAGAAGAGCGGCACGCCGATCAAGATCATCAGCATCCTGCGCCACAAGGAATGGTGGATCATGGGTGTCCGCAAGGGCATCGAGAAGCCGGAGGACCTGAAGGGCGGCAAGATCACCGGCGGGTCGCTGGACGGCCGCAACACCTGGATCCAGAAGGAGCTGGTGCGGAAGATGGGGCTCGACCCGGAGAAGGACGTCGAGTTCGTGCCGAGCTCCGGCGGCTCCGACAACCGCATGGCCGCCCTCGTCAACGGCATCGTCGACGGCGCCAGCGTGTTCCCGCGCCACAAGGCCGGCATCGAGGCCTCCGGCGGTCGCTTCCTGCACGAGGAGCTCGTCTCCGCCCCGCAGGAAGGCATCGGCGCGATGGGCGACTTCCTCGAGAAGAACGAGGACACCGCCTATGCCTGGGCGCTCGCCGAGATCCGTGCCCGGCAATGGCTGTTCGAGCCCGCCAACAAGGCCGAGGCCTACGACATCATCCGCAAGTACGGCTTCGAGGTCCCGCCGGAATTCGAGGCGCAGTACCAGGTCGAGCTCGACCAGCTCAGCCCCGACGGCGGTTTCGACAGCGCCGAGGCGATGGACACGTTCCTCGCCCAGCTCGCCGAGACCGGCGAGGTCGAGGCGGGCGTCGACTGGCGCAAGCACATCGAGATGAAGTACGTCTGGGCCGCCCAGGAGGCGCTCGGCCTGCCGAAGCGGCCGGCCTCGATCTGAGCCCGCGAGCGCCGGAGAGGGGCCCGCGCGCTCCCTTCGGCGCCTCCGAGGTTGCCGGGCGGGACCGCCCCCGCTAGAACGCCGCCGGCTTCATGAAGGAATGGCCGCCGGTGGCGGACGAGTGAGCGGGAAGGACCCAGAGACATGCGCGTTTATTACGACCGCGACGCGGACGTGAACCTCATCAAGGACCGCAAGGTCGCGATCATCGGCTATGGCAGCCAGGGCCATGCCCATGCGCTGAACCTCCGCGATTCCGGCGTGAAGGAGGTGGTGATCGCGCTGCGTCCGGGGTCCGCGTCCGCGCAGAAGGCGGAAGGCGCGGGCCTGCGCGTGATGTCGGTCGCGGAAGCCGCCGGCTGGGCCGACCTGATGATGATGGCGACCCCCGACGAGCTGCAGGCCGACATCTGGCGCGAGCACATCGCGCCGAACATCCGCGACGGCGCGGCGATCGCCTTCGCCCACGGCCTCAACGTGCATTTCGCGCTGATCGAGCCGAAGTCCACGATCGACGTCGTCATGATCGCGCCCAAGGGCCCGGGCCACACCGTGCGCAGCGAGTACCAGCGCGGCGGCGGCGTGCCCTGCCTCATCGCGGTCGCGCAGGACGCCTCCGGCAACGCCCACGACCTCGCGCTGTCCTACGCCTCGGCGATCGGCGGCGGGCGCTCCGGCATCATCGAGACGACCTTCAAGGAGGAGTGCGAGACCGACCTCTTCGGCGAGCAGGCGGTGCTCTGCGGCGGCCTGGTCGAGCTCATCCGCGCCGGCTTCGAGACGCTGGTGGAGGCCGGCTACGCGCCCGAGATGGCCTATTTCGAGTGCCTGCACGAGGTGAAGCTGATCGTCGACCTCATCTACGAGGGCGGCATCGCCAACATGAACTACTCGATCTCCAACACCGCCGAATGGGGCGAGTACGTCACCGGGCCGCGCATCATCACCGACGACACCAAGGCGGAGATGCGGAAGGTCCTGAAGGACATCCAGAGCGGCCGCTTCACCTCCGAGTGGATGCAGGAGTACCGGGCCGGCGCCGCCAAGTTCAAGGCGACGCGCCGTCTCAACGACGCCCATCCGATCGAGGAGGTGGGCGAGCGCCTGCGCGGCATGATGCCGTGGATCACCGCCAACAAGCTGGTCGACAAGGCGAATAACTGACGGCCCGGCCGAGCCCGGCGACCGACCCCGGACCCCGCGCC
>JAEZEK010000282.1 GCA_023417735.1 Pseudomonadota bacterium
GGATCATGTTCCGCTCCAGTGAAAGCTCAGGACAGGTGCACCGGGAGTCCGGCGGCTGCGCTCTTAACGATCCGTTAAGCATGATCAACGGCCCTTCGTTCTTCGCTATGTTCGACCTGTCGCGGCAGGGATCCGGCAGACAACCGCCGCAGCCGCATGCACAGAACCTTAAGGCCAGCGCGCGATCCTGCCGGTTTGCAGCCGGCCTCTCGCTGCGTGACGGAGATGGACCTTGGCGCCTGCGCGGATGAAGCCGGTGATCGACCCGTACGGCGACGTGGTGACGGCTGGCAGCCTGCCGAAGGTCGGGGAGCGTTGGGTCCCCCGCCGCAAGGCGCAGCTGGTGCTGGCCGTCAAGGCTGGCCTGATCAGTCTGGACGACGCCTTGAGTCGCTACCGTCTGTCGCCCGAGGAGTATCTCTCCTGGGCTCAGTCCTTCGAGCAGCGCGGCATAGACGGGCTCAAGACGACGAAGGTCCAGGCGTTTCGGCGGGAGACCGAATAGCGCCGCTGTACGGCCGAGAGAATCGCCCCGGATATAGCACCGACGAGCGCTTCCATTTCCGCCTCGTCCGACGCATGCGCCATGACTTTGCAGCCGACCATGACGCGTTAGCCCCTCGACGCGCAGCCGGGGCGTTAATGAAGCGTTCATCATGATTTGCCAGCTGTTCATTGCTGCGCTGGAGTTGGCAGTGGCTCAAGGGAACCGCTCCACTGTCGCTCCTGGAGCGGTCCCTGACCACGTGCCCAGCCGCCTCGGTTGGCTGGCGAGCTCGTCCAACGAATTTGCGATTGATCCGCCGATCCACGATCATATGGCTCGCCAGCCGCCCCCAGTGAGCGGTATGAAACCCACTGGCTCCCGGCTGGCATGGCGACACGCCTACTGAAATTCCTTCATCCGGCGGTCACCTCGTCCCATCCCATCCCAAGCTCGACAAGTGTGCACAACGGTGATACACACGAATTGGAATTCGAGCGGCTAACTAGCTGAAATTGCTGGTTTTTTCTCGTGACCTGTCCAGTCCTCTCCTGGGCACCATCGCCTTCGATCGTTCACTCGTTCACGCGGCCCGGCTGCTCAGCTCCGGCATGCTCCGGAGCATGCCGGCGATCTCGCTCGCCGGGCGTGCCGCGCTGAACAGGTAGCCCTGCACCTCGCGGCAGCCTTCGGCGCGCAGGCGCGCCAGCTGCTCCTCGTTCTCGACGCCCTCCGCGGTGGCGGACATGCCGAGGCCGGCGCTGAGGTCGGCGACGGCGCGGATGATGGCGGACGAGCCCGTGTCCTCGGGCAGCGCCTGCACGAAGGAGCGGTCGATCTTGATCTTGTCGAACGGGAAGGTCCGCAGGTAGCTCAGCGAGGAATAGCCCGTGCCGAAATCGTCCATCGAGATGCGGACGCCGAGGCGGCGCAGCTCGTGGAGCGTGGCGATCGTCGCCTCCGTGTCCTGGAGCATGACCGTCTCGGTGATCTCGAGCTCGAGCCGCGACGGCGCAAGCCCCGATTCCCCGAGCGCCGCCATCACGTCGAGCACCAGCGGCCGGTTCTTGAACTGGCAGGGCGACAGGTTGACCGCGAGGCGGATGTCCTCGGGCCATTTCGCGGCCTCGCAGCAGGCATCCTTCAGAACCCAGGCGCCGATCTGGCCGATCAGGCCGATCTCCTCGGCGAGCGCGATGAAGTCCGGCACCGGCACCATGCCGCGCTTCGGGTGCGGCCAGCGCAGGAGCGCCTCGAACGCCGTGACGGCATGCGTCTCGATGTTGACGAGCGGCTGGTAGTGGATCTCGAACTCGCCGTTGGCGAGCGCCCTGCGCAGATCGAGCTCGAGCGCGCGTCGTGCCTGCATCCTGGAATCCATCGCCGGCTCGAAATAGCGGAAGATGCCGCGGCCGTCGGTCTTTGCCCGGTAGAGCGCCATGTCGGCCGATTTCAGGAGCTGGTCGGCGTCCTCGCTGTCGGCGGGCGCAAGCGCGATCCCGATGCTCGTGCCGATCACGACCTGGTGCCCGTCGACCTCGTAGGGGCTGCTCAGGGCAGTGATGATGCGCTGCGCGAGCGCGCTCGCCTCGTCGGGGGTCTGGAGGCCGACCTGCACGATCGCGAACTCGTCGCCGCCGAGCCGCGCGATGATGTCGGTCTCGCGCACCTTCTGCTCGATCCGATCGGCGACCGCCTTCAGGAGCCCGTCGCCGACCGGGTGCCCGAGCGTGTCGTTGACCGCCTTGAAGTGGTCGAGGTCGAGGCAGAGGACGGCGATCCTCTCGCCCCGCCGCACCCGCAGCAGAGCGCCGTCGAGCTCCTCCCGGAAGCGCACGCGGTTCGGCAGGCCGGTGAGCGCGTCGTGATGGGCGAGATGGGCGATCCTCGCCTCGATCCGGCGCATCTCGGTGATGTCGTCATGCGTCGCGACCCAGCCGCCGCCGGGCGTCGGGCGGTGCGAAATCGCGATGGTGCGCCCGTCGGTGAGCTCCTGGATCTTCACCGAGGACACGCTTTCCTCGACGGCGGCGAGCCGCTCGCGAATGTACTCGGCCGGGCTGCCGATCGCGAACAGGCCGGAATCGATCCGGCTCTCCACGATCTTTCGGAACGGCGTGCCCGGCTGCATCAGATCCGGAGACAGCCTGTAGAGCTCGGCGTAGCGCGTGTTGCACACGATCAGGCGCTTCTCCGCGTCGAACATGCAGAGGCCCTCCGACATGT
>JAEZEK010000309.1 GCA_023417735.1 Pseudomonadota bacterium
CTCCGGCCCTGTCGGCCCCGACCAGGCGCCCCCCGCCGAGCCCGCCGGCGGCGGCTTCCTGCTCGATCCGCTGCTCTGAGAGGCCGGTGGACGCGTGCACCATTTCGCCCACAGGAACGGCGTCCTCCACGCCGAGGACGTGCCGGTCGACGCGCTCGCTGATGCCGTCGGCACGCCGTTCTACTGCTATTCCACCGCCACGCTGACGCGGCACTACCGCGTCTTCACCGAGGCGTTCGCGGGCATTCCGCACCTCATCTGCTACGCCATGAAGGCGAACTCGAACCAGGCGGTCGTCGCGACGCTCGCGCGGCTCGGCGCCGGCGCGGACGTGGTCTCCGAGGGCGAGATGCGGCGCGCGCTCGCCGCCGGGATTCCCCCCGACCGCATCGTCTTCTCCGGCGTGGGCAAGACCGACCGCGAGCTTGCCTTCGGGCTGGACGTGGGCATCCGCTGCTTCAACGTGGAATCGGAGCCTGAACTCCTCCACCTGTCCCGGATCGCGTCGGAACGGGGTCTCCGCGCGCCGGTGAGCCTGCGCATCAACCCGGACGTCGACGCGCTCACGCACGAGAAGATCTCCACGGGGCGGAAGGAGAACAAGTTCGGCATCCCGTTCGACCGGGCGCGGGCCGTCTATGGCGAGGCCGCCTCGCTTCCCGGCATCCGCGTGGCCGGGATCGACATGCACATCGGCAGCCAGATCACCGCGCTCGCGCCCTTCGACAACGCCTTCGCGGTGCTGGCCGAGCTGGTCATCGCGCTGCGCGCCGACGGCCACGCGATCGAGCACGTCGATCTCGGCGGCGGCCTCGGCATTCCCTATCGCGACGACCAGGCGGCCCCGCCGCTGCCGACGGCGTATGCCGAGATCGTCAGGAAGCACATGAACGCGATCGGCTGCACGGTGCTCTTCGAGCCGGGGCGGCTGATCGCCGGCAATGCCGGGATTCTCGTCATCCGCGTCATCTACGTGAAGGAGGGCCAGGACCGGACCTTCGTCATCGTGGACGCGGCCATGACCGACCTGATCCGGCCGACGCTCTACGACGCCTACCACCGGATCGGCCCGGTCGTCGCGAGCGACGCGCCGACGATCGTGTGCGACGTGGTCGGCCCGGTCTGCGAGACGGGCGACTTCCTCGCCAAGGGCATTTCCCTGCCCCGTCCGCAGGAGGGCGACCTGCTGGCGGTCTATTCGGCCGGCGCATACGGCGCCGTCCAGTCCGGGACCTACAACAGCCGCCTGCTCGTCCCGGAGACGCTGGTGAACGGCGATGCGTTCGCGGTGGTCCGCCCGCGTCCCTCCTACGAAGAATTGATCGGGCTCGACCGCCTTCCGCCCTGGCTCGCCTGAGCGCGCATCCTCCGGCGTCATCATCTGGCCACAGGGAGGGTCTGTGCTAGTTTATTGATGAGGGCGCTCGCGAGCCCCCGAGAGGAGCGCATGTCGGCGGCTTCACCCGATCCAGGTTCACGACGGCTTTCCGAGCTGGAATTCGCAATCCGGCGAGCACATGCGGCGCTGATCTGGGAGCGGCTCTGGCCGGTTCTCGTGGCCGTGCTCTCGGTGGCGGCACTCTACGTCGCGCTGTCCTGGTTCGGCCTTTGGCGCGTGACCGGCGACTGGATGCGGATCGCCGTCCTCGTCGCGCTCGGCGCCCTTCTCCTCGGCAGCCTGCTTCCGCTCCTGCGCTTCAGGGTGCCGCGCCGGGAAGAGGCGATCCGCCGCGTCGAGACGCAGTCGGGCATGATTCACCGCCCGGCGAGCGGACTTGAGGACCGGCTTTCGTCGGTCTCGGACGATGGCCCGGCACGGGCGCTCTGGGAGGCGCACCGGCGCCGGCTGCTCGCCGGCATCGCCAATCCGCGCGCGGGCCGGCCGCGTCCCGAAATGGCGCGCCGCGACCCGAACGCGCTCCGCTTCGCCCTGCCCGTTCTGCTCGTGGTCGCCTTCGCGATGGCCTGGGGCGAGTGGGGCGTGCGGCTGACGGAATCATTCGGACCGGTCGAGACGAGGAAACCGGCTCCGGTCGCACGGATCGACGCCTGGATCGACCCGCCCGCCTATACGCGGCAGGCGCCGGTCTTCCTGTCGCGGCGCACCGACGCGCCGGGCGAGCCGGTCAGCGTTCCCGAAGGCAGCAAGCTCACCGTCCGCGTCGTCTCCGACGGCGCGCCGGACGTCACCTTGCGCGACACGGCCGGCGCGAGGACGCTGGCGGAAGCGGGCGAGCCCGGAACGGCGGCATCGGGCGCCGGCGCGAGCGGCGAGCGCATCCGGACCTATGCCGCCACCCTCGCCACCGATACCAGCATCAGCGTGCGGCACGGCGGATCGGAGGCGCTCTATCCGGTGAAGGTGGTCGAGGACCGGCCGCCGAGCATCGAGCGGGGCGAGATGACCCAGACCCCGGCCGGCTCGTTCACGCTCGCATTCAGGGTCTCCGACGATTACGGCGTAAAGGAAGGTTCGGTGACCTTCCGCCATTCCGGGCGCGACGAGGACGCTCGGCCGCTCGTCGAACCTCCGACGGTGCCGCTCCGGCTCGGACGGGCACAGGGCGGCGCGGCCGACGCCAAGGCCGACGCGCGCCTCGAGGAGCATCCATATTCGGGCCTCGACGTCCTCGCCGACGCCGTCGTCAAGGACGCCGCGGGCCAGGAAGGCCGCCCGGCCGACGACGGTGCGATGAAGCTGCCCGCGCGGCCCTTCTACAACCCGCTCGCCAGGGCGCTCGTCGAGCAGCGGCAGATCCTCGCCCTCGACGCGCGCAAGCAGGACGAGGTCGCGCAGGCCCTCGACGCCCTCACCATCGCCCCCGACGTCTTCACCAAGGACGCCGGCACCTTCCTCGGGCTGCGCGTCGGGTACCGCCGGCTGGTGGAGGCCGCCAACGACGATTCCCTTCGCGCCGTGCTCGACTACCTCTGGGCGATGGCCAAGGCGATCGAGGACGGCGACATGTCGGACGCGCAGGAGCGCCTGAACGCGGCCCGCGATGCGCTCCAGAAGGCTCTCGACGAAGGCGCCTCCGAGGACGAGATCGCCCGGCTGACGCAGGAACTCCGCCAGGCGATGCAGGAGTTCATGCGCAGCATGGCCGAGGAGATGGCGCGGCGCGGCCTCGACCAGATGCAGATGCCGATGGATCCGAACACTCAGATGCTGTCGCAGCAGGATCTCGAGCGGATGCTCGATCGGATCGAGGACCTCGCGAAGCTCGGCGACCGCGACGCGGCACGGGAGCTTCTCTCGCAGTTGCAGCAGATGCTCGACAACCTGCAGATGGCCCAGCGCGGCCAGATGATGCAGCAGGGCATGTCGAACGAAGCCATGCAGATGATGGACGAGCTGTTCAAGATGATGCGCGAGCAGCAGCGCCTCATGGACGAGACCTTCAGGCTCGATCAGGGCCAGCCGCCCCGTGGCGGGCAGCAGGGACAGCAGGGCCAGCAGCAGCCGATGACGCCCGAAGAGATGGCCGAGCTCATGCGGCAGCTACAGCAGGGCCAGGCCGACCTCGAACAACAGCTCCAGGCCCTTCTCGACCAGATGCAGCAGGGCCAGCAGGGCGAGGACGGCGAGGGCCAGGACGGCCAGGGCGAGGGCATGCAGCCCGGCCAGGGGCAGGGTCAGGGCGAGGGGCAACGCGCCCTCGGCCGCGCCGGCCGGGCAATGGGCGATGCCGCCCGCCAGCTCGGCCAGGGCCAGCCCGGCGACGCCTATGGCAGCCAGGGCGAGGCGCTGGAGGCGATGCGGCAGGGCCTGCAAGGCATGATGCAGCAGATGATGGGCGCCAACCAGGCCGGGCCGGGCGGCCCGCAGCAGCAGGTCGGCCGCGGCAATCCCCGGGGCCGAACCGATCCGCTCGGCAGGCCGCAGCGGACCGAGGGCCCCGACTTCGGCGACAGCGTGAACGTCCCGGACCAGATCGACGTGGAACGCGCCCGGCAGATCCTGAATGCGATCCGCGAACGCCTCGGCGAGCGCTTCCGCCCGAACTTCGAGCTCGATTACCTGGAGCGGCTGCTCGGGACGCAGTGAGCAGCCGGGTCAGGCGGCCTTCGGCTCCGGCGTGGCGGCGGCGTCGGTGACCGCCTCCCGGATCTGCTGGAGCGTGAAGGGCTTCGTCAGCACGTCCCGGATCACCTGCTCGAGGTCTTCAGCGCGTTCGCGCTGATCGGCGAACCCGGTCATCAGGAGGATCGGTAGCCGGGGCCAGCGGTCTGCCGCCCTGTGCGCGAGGGCGATCCCGTCCATGACAGGCATCTTCACGTCGCTCACGAGAAGGTCGTAGCACCCGTCATTCTCGGTCAGGCGCTGAAGGGCGTCGAGGCCGTCGCATGCCGTCTCCACCTTGTGGCCGTCGAGTTCGAGCGCGCGACTCACGAACGCGCGGACGGACTCGTCGTCTTCGGTCAGGAGAATGCGCATCCGACTCGCTCCTTACCCGCCGACCTCGTCCTCCGAAACGAGGACGCCGACGAACGGGAGTTCCCGATAAGCATGGCCCGCGTCCATGCCGTACCCGACGACAAAATAATCAGGACAGGTAAACCCAACGTAATCGCCCTCGATATCCACACGTCTTCCGACGGGTTTGTCGATGAGCGCGGCGATCGCGACACGGCGGGCACCGCGCTGGCGCATGAGGTCGCGCGCGAACTTCAGCGTGAGCCCGGAGTCTAGGACGTCGTCGACGATCAGGACGTCGCGGCCGGACACCTCCGTGCCGATGTCCCACAGCACCCGCACCTCGCCGGTGGAGCGGCGGCCCGACCCGTAGCTCGACAGGGATATGAACTCCACCTCGAGGCGGACGCCATATCGCGAGAGGGCGCGCGACAGGTCCGCGGCGAACATGTAGCCGCCCTTCAGGAC
>JAEZEK010000371.1 GCA_023417735.1 Pseudomonadota bacterium
GGACGATCAAGTTCGCCGAGAACCCGCCGAAGAAGTACGAGGACATCGTCAACGTCCACTTCTACCGCGGGGCGCTGCCCGACATCTGGTACGCGCTGCGCGACGTGGTGCTGTTCTGGGTCGAGAAGGGCGTCCGGATCTTCCGGGTGGACAACCCGCACACCAAGCCGCTGCCGTTCTGGGAGTGGATGATCCGCGACATCCAGGACCGCTACCCCGACGTCGTCTTCCTCGCCGAGGCGTTCACCCGCCCGAAGATGATGAAGCGCCTCGGCAAGGTCGGCTTCACCCAGTCCTATTCCTACTTCACCTGGCGCAACACGAAGCGGGAGCTGACGGACTACCTGACCGAGCTGACGCGGACCGAGGCGCGCCACGTCATGCGGCCGAACTTCTTCGTCAACACGCCGGACATCAACCCGTACTTCCTGCAGACGAGCGGCCGGGCCGGGTTCCGGACGCGCCTCGTGCTGGCCGCCTCGCTCGCCGGCAATTACGGCGTCTACAACGGCTTCGAGCTGTGCGAGGCGGAAGCCATTCCCGGCAAGGAAGAGTACCTCCATTCGGAGAAGTACGAGATCAAGGCCTGGGACTGGGACCGCCCGGGCCACATCCGCCCGGACATCCGCCTGATGAACCGGCTGCGGCGGCACCACCCCGCGCTGCAGCAGTTCGAGAACCTGACCTTCTACAACGCCTGGAACGACAACATCCTCTATTACGGCAAGATGACGCCGGCGAAGGACGACTTCCTGCTCTTCGCCGTCAATCTCGACCCGCACAACGCGCAAGGCGCGAACTTCGAGGTCCCGCTCTGGGAGTTCGGACTTCCCGACGACGCCTCCGTCACCGGCGAGGACCTCGTCACGGGCCAGCACTTCACCTGGCATGGCAAGGTTCAGCACGTCTGGCTCGACCCGCGCGACCGGCCCTATGCGATCTGGCGCCTCGTCCCGCCGGGGGAGGCCGCCTGATGGACGTCAAGGCGAACTCGACGGGCGAGGCGGCCGAAGCCGCGGCGGCGGCCGGAGGGATCGAGCGCAGCGATCCCTACTGGTACAAGGACGCCGTCATCTACCAGCTGCACATCAAGGCGTTCTTCGACGGCAACAACGATGGAATGGGCGATTTCGAGGGCCTGTTCCAGAAGCTCGACTACGTCGAGAGCCTCGGCGTCAACACGATCTGGCTGCTGCCGTTCTATCCCTCGCCGCTGCGCGACGACGGCTACGACATCGCCGACTATCGCTCGATCAATCCGGCCTATGGCGACATGCGGGAGTTCCGCCGTTTCGTCGCCGCCGCCCACAAGCGCGGCATCCGGGTCCTCACCGAACTGGTCATCAACCACACCTCGGACCAGCATCCCTGGTTCCAGCGGGCGCGCATGGCCAAGCGCGGCTCGGCGGCGCGCAACTTCTACGTCTGGAGCGACACGGACGACCATTACCAGGGCACGCGGATCATCTTCCTCGACACCGAGAAGTCGAACTGGACCTGGGATCCGGTCGCGCAGCAATTCTTCTGGCACCGCTTCTACTCGCACCAGCCGGACCTGAACTTCGACAATCCGCGCGTGCTGGAGGAAGTCCTCAAGGTCATGCGCTACTGGCTCGACATGGGCGTCGACGGGCTGCGGCTCGACGCCATCCCCTACCTCGTCGAGCGCGACGGCACCAACAACGAGAACCTGCCGGAGACGCACGAGGTCCTGAAGAAGATCCGGGCCGAGCTCGACGCCAAGTACCCGGACCGGATGCTGCTCGCCGAGGCCAACCAGTGGCCGGAGGACACGCGCCCCTATTTCGGCGACGGCGACGAATGCCACATGGCGTTCCATTTCCCGCTGATGCCGCGCATGTACATGGCGGTCGCCCAGGAGGACCGCCATCCGATCACCGACATCATCCGCCAGACGCCGGATATCCCCGACCCGGCGCAATGGGCGATCTTCCTGCGCAACCATGACGAGCTGACGCTCGAGATGGTGACAGAGGAGGAGCGGGACTATCTGTGGCGGACCTATGCGCGGGACGCCCGCGCCCGCATCAATCTCGGCATCCGCCGCCGGCTCGCGCCGCTCCTCGACAACGACCGGCGCAAGATCGAGCTGATGAACGCGCTGCTGATGTCGATGCCGGGCACGCCGGTCGTCTATTACGGCGACGAGCTCGGCATGGGCGACAACTACTATCTCGGCGACCGCGACGGCGTGCGCACGCCGATGCAATGGTCGGCCGACCGCAACGGCGGCTTCTCGCGCGCCAACCCGCAGCAGCTCTACCTGCCGCCGATCATGGACCCGGTCTACGGGTTCGAGGCGGTGAACGTCGAGGCGCAGCAGAACGAGGCGTCGTCGCTGCTCAACTGGATGCGGCGGCTCATCGCGGTGCGCAAGCAGCACAAGGCGTTCGGCCGCGGCACGCTGTCCTTCCTCTATCCGCGCAACCGCAAGATCCTCGCCTATGTCCGCGAGTACCAGGACGAGCGCATCCTGTGCGTGTTCAACCTGGCCCGCTCGGCGCAGGCGGTCGAGCTCGACCTGTCGCAATGGCGCGGCGCCGTGCCGATCGAGCTCACGGGCCGGGCCGCGTTCCCGCCGCTCGGCGACCTGCCCTACATGCTGACGCTGCCTGCCTACGGCTTCTTCTGGTTCGTGCTGGCCGACGAGGCGGCGGCCCCCCGGTGGCACACGCCGGCGCCGGATCCGCTGCCCGAGTTCGTCACGCTGACGGCGGCGGGCGGCAATCTCGACCGGGTGCTCGAGGGCCGCGAGCTCCGTCACCTGGAGCAGGACGCGCTGCCGGAATACCTCGCCCGCCAGCGCTGGTATGCCGGCAAGGGCGAGAAGATCGAGAGCGTGAAGGTGCGCTCGCTCGGCGAGCTCGGCTCCGGCTACAGGCTCGGCCTCGTGGAGGTGGCGACCAGGCAGGGCGGCGCGCAGTGTTACTTCCTGCCCCTCACCGTCGGATGGGGGGAGAACCTGCTGCGGTTCGGCGCCCCGAAGCTCTCCTACACACTCGCCAAGGTCCGCCACGGGCCGCGGATCGGCGCGCTCATGGACGCTGCCAGCGACGAGGATTTCGCCCGCTGCGTCGTCACCGCGATGAAATGCGGGGCCGAGCACGCGGGGCTCGGCGGGACGATCCGCTGCGAGGGAACGGAGCGCCTGAACACGATCGAGGACTTCGCCTCTGTGCGCCCGGTCGCCGTGGAGCAGAGCAACATCTCCATCATCCTCGGCGAGCAGGTGATGCTCAAGGTCTATCGCCGTATCCGCTACGGCGAGCAGCCCGAGCTGGAGATGGCGCGGTTCCTGACCGAAGTGGCCGGCTTCCAGAACACGCCCGCCTATCTCGGCGCCGTGCACCACGTCCCCGAGGAGGGGGAGCCGGCGGCGCTCGCCTCGGCCTTCGCGTTCGTGCTCAACCAGGGCGACGCGTGGACCGTGATCGTCGAGGCGCTCGACCGGGAGCTCGACGATTTCGCCGTCAGGAGCGAGGGCGACGGCGAGGCCGGAGCACGCTTCTTCGGGTTCCCGCTCGATCTCGCGGGCATCCTCGGCCGGCGCACCGGCGAGATGCATGCCGCCCTCAGCACCGAGACGGACGATCCGGCCTTCGCGGCGGAGCCGGTGACGAAGCGCGACGTCGAGCAATGGGTCGAGGATTCGCTCTGCGACGCGCGCGAGGCGCTCGACACGCTGGAGCGCGTGCGCGCCAACCTGCCGGATTCCGCGCGCGCCTTCGCGGAGCCGATCCTCGACGAGCGGCTGGCCATCCTCGACGGCATAAACGCGCTGCGGGGCATGGAGCCGGCCGGCAGCCGCATCCGCATCCACGGCGACTACCATCTCGGCCAGGTGCTCGTCGCGCAGGCGGACGTCATGATCATCGACTTCGAAGGGGAGCCGCAGCGCAGCCTCCACGAGCGCCGCGCGAAGTCGTCGCCGCTGCGCGACGTGGCCGGAATGCTGCGCTCGTTCGACTATGCGGCGTGGTCCACGCTCGACCGCTACCGCTCGCGCCACGGCGAGCCGAGCGAGGCGATCCGCAACCATGCCTTCGCCTGGCGCGACAAGGCGGTGCAGGACTTCCTGGCCGCCTATTGGACGAGCGTGGAAGGGGTGGCGACGGTACCGCAGGACCAGAGGGCGCGGGAGCGGCTGCTGTCGCTCTTCCTGTCGCAGAAGGCCTTCTACGAGATCGCCTACGAGGCGGGGAACCGGCCCGGCTGGGTGTCCATTCCCGCCAGGGGTGTGCTCGACATCTACGAGACCAGGATGGGTTCATGAGCGTTGCCGAAGCGACGACGGAGCTGGCGTGGAAACCCGATCCGCGGGGCATAGAGGCGCTCGTCCAGGGCCGCCACGGCGACCCCTTCGCGCTGCTCGGGATGCATGCGCGCGGCGGTGAGCCGCTCACCGTGCGCGTGTTCTGGCCCGGGGCGGAGACGGTCTGCGTCATCGACGCGAAGACGGGGAAGCAGTGCGCCACGCTCGAACTGCTCCACCCGGCGGGGTTCTTCGCCGGCCCGGTCTCGCGGCGCCGGAACGTATTCCCGTACCGGCTGCGCGTCACCGCCGGCGAGCGGACCTTCGAAACCGAGGACCCGTACCGGTTCCCGCCGGTGCTCGGCGCACTCGACGTCCACCTGATGGCCGAAGGCAGCCACCGGGAGATCTACGAGCGCCTTGGCGCCCACCCCATCACGCTCGAAGGCGTGCCGGGGGTCAGCTTCTCGGTCTGGGCCCCCAACGCCAAGCGCGTCAGCGTGGTCGGCGACTTCAACTTCTGGGACGGGCGCCGGCACCCGATGCGCAAGCGCGTCGAGGCGGGCGTCTGGGAGCTTTTCCTCCCGGGCGTGGAGAAGGGCGCCCTCTACAAGTTCGAGATCCTCGGGCCGGACGACCGGCTGCTGCCGCTCAAGGCGGACCCTGTGTCGTTCGCCCAGCAGCAGCCGCCCTCGACCGCCTCGATCGTGCACGGCCTCGTCGAGCGCGACTGGCAGGACAACGAATGGATGGCCGGCCGCCAGCGCCGGAACGCGCTGGACGCACCGATCTCCATCTACGAGATCCATCTCGCCTCGTGGCGCCGCAAGGACGGCGACGGGATGATGAGCTACGACGAGATCGCGGACGAGCTGATCCCGTACCTCTGCGACATGGGCTTCACCCATGTCGAGTGCATGCCGGTCAGCGAGTACCCGTTCTCCGGCTCCTGGGGCTACCAGCCGATCGGGCTCTTCGCGCCGACCAGCCGGCACGGCTCGCCCGAAGCCTTCGCGCGCTTCGTCGAGCGCCTGCACCAGGCCGGCAGCGGCGTGATCATCGACTGGGTGCCGGCGCATTTTCCGAGCGACGCCCACGGGCTCGCGAAGTTCGACGGCCCGGCGCTCTACGAGCATGAGGACCCGCGGCTCGGCTTCCACCGCGACTGGAACACGCTGATCTACAATTTCGGCCGGCGGGAGGTCTCGAACTTCCTGCTGGCCAACGCGCTGTTCTGGCTGAAGCGCTTCCACGTCGACGCGCTGCGCGTCGACGCCGTCGCCTCCATGCTCTACCTCGACTACAGCCGGCAGCCGGGCGAGTGGATCCCGAACGTCCACGGCGGCCGCGCGAACCTCGAGGCGATCGCGTTCCTGCGCCA
>JAEZEK010000406.1 GCA_023417735.1 Pseudomonadota bacterium
AGGATCTCCCGGTACCAGCGCTCCATGTTCGGGCGCGGCGTCCGCTCGGCCGGCATGTTCAGCCAGCGATGCGCGATGCAGGCGGCCGGGATGTCGCCCATGGTGAAGCGATCGCCGCCGACATAGGCGTTGCCGGCGAGATGCTGGTCGAGGATCGCGGCGAAGCCCTCGCCGCGCTGCATGGCGGCGTCGATCGCCGCCTGGTCGCGCTTCTCCGGCGGCGTGCGCACCAGCCCCATGAAGGCCGGGATGAAAGCCGGCGCGAAGGCGGTCGCCTGCCAGTCCATCCAGCGGTCGCTGAGGGCCCGCTCGCGCGGATCCTCCGGCCAGAGGGTGCCGGCGCCGTGGCGGGCGGCGAGATAGCGCACGATCGCGTTCGATTCCCAAAGCGTCCAGCCGTCATCCTCCTCGAGGACGGGCACCAGGCCGTTCGGGTTCTTCGCCTTGAACTCGGGCGTGTTGTTGATGCCGAAGGCGAGACCGGCGTCGATCCGCTCGAACGGAACACCCACCTCGCCGGCGCACCAGACGACCTTCTGCACGTTGATGGAGCTCATCCGCCCCCAGATCTTCATCATTCCACGACCCCCAATGAATGGATTTCAGCGCTTGGTCTCGGACTCGTAGCGCGCCTTGTTCTCGGCGTTCGGCGGATAGAGGCCGGGCAGCGCGGCGCCGTTCTCCACTTCCTTCATGATCCAGGCCTCCAGCCGCTCCTGCTCCGGCCCGGCCGCCGCGATCTCCTCGACGAGCGCAGCCGGGATGACGACGGCGCCGTCATCGTCGGCGACGATCACGTCGTCCGGGAACACGGCGACGGCGCCGCAGCCGATCGGCTCCTGCCAGCCGACGAAGGTGAGGCCGGCGACGGACGGCGGCGCGGCCTTGCCCGAGCACCAGACCGGCAGGCCGGTCGACAGCACCCCGGCCATGTCGCGCATGACGCCGTCGGTGACGAGCGCCTGGACGCCCTTCTTCACCATGCGTGCGCACAGGATGTCGCCGAAGACGCCGGCGTCCTGCACGCCCATCGCGTCGATCACGACGACGGCGCCCTCCGGCATCGCCTCGATGGCGGCGCGCGTCGAGATCGGCTTCGACCAGGATTCCGGGGTCGCGAGGTCCTCGCGCGTCGGCACGAAGCGCAGCGTGAAGGCCGGCCCGATGATGCGCTTGCCGTCCGCGTTCTTCGTCGGCATAGGCCCGCGCATCCATGTGCGCCGGATGCCCTTCTTCAGGAGGATCGTGGTGATCGAGCCGGTCGATGTCTGCTGCAGGGCGGAAAGCACGTCGGGGGTGAGAGGCATGGCGCTCGCTTCTTCGAATGGGCGGGTCCGCCGCGGCGATCGCTCGGCGGGGCGGCGGCGGTTCCTTAGCACCGAATCTCGACCGGAGCCAAAGCGCTTTCCGGGATTTCGCGCGTTGTTGAAGGCCGGGGCCTACCGGATGACGCGGATGTCGATGCCGAGCGGCAGGTCGGCCCAGTGCGGGTCGGCGGTGTAGACGGGGAGCCCCTCGCGCTCGGCGAGCGCCAGGCAGATGCGGTCGCCGAGCGACAGCCCGCGCGGCCTGGACTGGACCCACATCGCATCCGCCCGCCGGGCCACCTCCCGGTCGAGATCGACGAGGTGGTAGGGAAGATTGGAGACGAGTTCGAGGGCTCCGGCGGGTGGGACGCCCCTCTGGACGAGCTACCTACATAGATGACAGAGTGGTAGTCACATGGTCTTCTGGAAGATCTCCCTACCGATGAGCATGCGCCGGATCTCCGAGGTGCCCGCACCGATCTCGTAGAGCTTGGCGTCGCGGAGCAGCCGGCCGGTGGCGTTGTCGTTGATGTAGCCGTTGCCGCCGAGGCACTGGATCGCGTCGAGCGCGACGGCGGTCGCCTTCTCGGCCGCGAAGAGGATCGCGCCGGCGGCGTCCTCGCGCGTCGTCTCGCCCCGGTCGCAGGCTTTCGCGACCGCGTACACGTAGGCGCGGGCGGCGTTCAGCGTGACGTACATGTCGGCGAGCTTCGCCTGCATGAGCTGGAACGAGCCGATCGGCTGGCCGAACTGATGCCGCTCGTGGAGGTAGGGGACGACGGTGTCGAGCGCCGCCTGCATCAGTCCGAGCGGGCCGGCGGCGAGGACGGCCCGCTCGTAATCGAGCCCGGACATCAGGATCCGCACCCCCTCGCCTTCCGCGCCGAGGACGTTGTCGGCGGGTATCTCGCAATCGCGGAAGACGAGCTCGCCCGTCTCGGAGCCGCGCATGCCCAGCTTGTCGAGCTTCTGCGCGACCGAGAAGCCGGCAAAGGCCTTCTCCACGATGAAGGCGGTGATGCCCCTGGCGCCAGCCGCGGGATCGGTCTTGGCGTAGACGATGAGCGTGTCGGCCTGCGGGCCGTTGGTGATCCAGAACTTCGAGCCGTTCAGCACGTAGCGGTCGCCGCGCCGCTCGGCGCGGAGCTGCATCGAGACCACGTCCGAACCCGCGCCGGTCTCCGACATGGCGAGCGCGCCGAGATGCTCGCCGGAGATCAGCTTCGGGAGGTACCGCTGCTTCTGCTCCTCGCGGCCCCAGCGGCGGAGCTGGTTCTCGCACAGGTTGGAATGCGCGCCGTAGGAGAGCCCGACGGATCCGGAGGCGCGCGACACCTCCTCCATCGCAATGCAGTGCTCCAGATAGCCGAGGCCCGAGCCGCCCCAGTCCTCCTCGACCGTGATGCCGTGGAGGCCGAGCGCGCCCATTTCCGGCCAGAGCTCGCGCGGGAACCAGTCCTCGCGGTCGACCTTGTCCGCGATCGGCGCGATGCGTTCCGCCGAGAAGGCTCGGACCGTCTCGCGCAGCATGTCGGCGGTCTCGCCGAGCCCGAAGTTGAATTCGCGCGGCATGTTTGGAAGCATGGATCGCCTCGGGATTCGGGCGCCGGTCGCGGCGGCCCCGCCTAGAGTTCCCGATCGCAGGAGGATCGGCAAGGGATGGATCGACCCGACGTCAGCGAGAGCCCGAACGCAATACCGTGGCCGCCCATCATCCTGTTCGGCTCGCTCGGGCTCGGATTCGTGCTCGGCTGGCTCTTCCCCCTGCCCTGGTTCGAAGGCGGCCAGGCGGTCGAGCTAACCTTCTATGCCGGGCTGCTGATGATCCTCGCCGCGCTCGTCATCGACATGCGCGTGACGCGGCTCTTCCGCCGCCACGGCACGACGCTGCTCCCCCACAAGGGCGCGAACGCGCTGGTGACGGAAGGCCCGTTCGCCTGGTCGCGGAACCCGATCTATGTCGGCAACCTGCTCCTGATCGGCGGCGTCGGGCTGGCCGCAGGGGAGCTCTGGCACCTGATCCTGGTGCCGGTCGCCGCCGCCCTGATCGACCGGCTCGCGATCGAGCGCGAGGAGGCGCACCTCGCCGCCAAGTTCGGGCAGGCGTGGCGGGACTACGAGCGGCGCGTCAGGCGCTGGATCTGAGCCGGTCGGAGGGCGCGCCCACGGATCGAGGACGCGCTGCTCGCGCCGTGGTCAGTGCTTGAAGACGCGCTGCTCGCGCATCACCGACTTCAGCCAGCGGTCCCATTCCTTCGGCGAGCCGACGAAGGCGTTGCGGTCGACCGGCCCCTTGATGCCGGGCACGCGACCCGTCGCAGTGAACTGCCACAGCGCCCAGCGCCGGCCGTTGTAGCGCTCGTGCGGCTCGGCGGCGACGCTGCGCAGCCAGAACTGATGGTGCGGGAACTCGCCTTCCAGCACCTCCTTGTGGAAGGTGATGTCGGTGTAGATGATCGGCTGCTTGCCGGTGTGCGCCTGCATCTCGGCGAGCATGATGCGGATCTTCTCGAGCGCCTGCTCGCGCGGCAGCTTCTTCGGGCAGTTGATGGAGTGGCCGTTCCATTCGAGGTCGAGCACCGGCGGCAGCGCGCTCGGGTCGTAGGGCACGGCCTGCGTGAACCAGAAGGCCTGCTCGATGGCCGGCCGGCACCAGTACATGAAATGGTAGGCGCCGCGCGGGACGCCGGCGCGCCGTGCGCCCTCCCAATTGTCGTAGAACCTGGAATCGACGTGATCGCCGCCCTCGGTCGCCTTGATGAAGGCGAACTTCGTGCCCGCATTGCGGACCGCCACCCAGTCGATGTCGCCCTGGTACTTGGAGACGTCGATCCCCTGCACGGGCATGTAATGCGCCCGCGCCACGCCGGGATGCGGGTCCGAATCGCCCTTGGTCGGATAGGGATGCGGCGTCTTGCCGGCGCAGCTGGAAATCAGCACGGCGATCGCGAGGGCCGCAACGGCCCGGACGAAACGGAATGGCATGTCGACGCGCGGCAGGTTGGTTCGATCCTATCCCGCTTCTGCCGCATTTATCCTTGCAGCTTTCTTAAAACACAAGGCTGACCGCGTCCCGCCACGGCACAGCCCCGGCCGTCCGAAGTCCGATCGCCCGCCGCGGCAGGGGGCTCCCGCGGGGGGCGACTCCCCCTAATGCGCCGAGTGGCCTCGAAGCGCCGAGGGTTCGTCGTGCCGGGCGGCGGCCGTCAGCGGCACGATCTGCCAGACGGCCGACAGGCCGACGATCACGTAGACGATGCGCGCGAGCGCGGATCCGGCCCCGAACAGAGCGGCGACCAGGTCGAAATCGAAGAGGCCGACGAGGCCCCAGTTCACGCCGCCCACGATGACGAGGACGAGCGTGACGAGGTTCAGCATTTTCACGGCGGTTCACTCCTTGCTGCTGCGGGCGCCGCTGCGCCTTCCGGCGCGGCGGCAGTCCAGTTCGCTCAGCCCTCGGGCGGCAGGATCACCTTGTCGACGACGTGGATGACCCCGTTCGAGGCGTCCACGTCCGCCCTCACCACCGTCGCGTCGTTGATCGTGACGGTGCCGCCTTCGGCGGAGATCGTGAGCGCCTTGCCGTTCACCGTGTCGGCCCGCTCGAGCCCTGCCACTTCGCTCGACGTCACCTCGCCCGGCACGACGTGGTAGGTGAGGATCGCGGTCAGGCGGTCCTTGTTCTCCGGCTTCAGGAGATCCTCGACGGTCCCCGCCGGCAGCGCGGCGAAGGCCTCGTCGGTCGGCGCGAAGACGGTGAACGGCCCGTCGCCCTTCAGCGTCTCCACCAGGCCGGCCGCCTCGAGCGCTGCGGCGAGCGTCTTGAACTGGCCGGCCTCCACGGCGGTGTCCACGATGTCCTTTTCGGCGGCGAACGCGCCACCCGCGCCGAACGCAAGCCCGAACCCGATTGCCGCGGCCGCTGCCAGCGCCTTCATCCTGGTCTTCATCATCACGCTCCTCGTTCCTCACCGGGGCCTCGCCCCGGGTCGCGGTTCGTCCGCGTCACGAGTTTGCATGTAAGGATAATTTATTTGAGCGGTAATCATGTTTTCGTGATATTGATTGTAGTTTTCACTGCATGAGAATACGATGCCTGCGATTGCACTCCTGGTGGACGGATCTCTCCCCGATGCTCTCCGACACGCTGAACGAAGGCCTCGCCCGCTACCGGATCGGCGAGAAGATCCGTGCGCTCAGGAAGGAGAAGACCCTCGGCCTCGTGCAGCTCGGCCGCCACACCGGGCTGTCCCCGGCCATGCTCTCGAAGATCGAGCGCGGGCAGCTCTTCCCGACGCTGCCGACGCTGCTGAGGATCGCCCTCGTCTTCGGCGTCGGGCTCGATCACTTCTTCGTGGAGGAGAAGCGGCCGCGGGTCGCCGTCGTGCGCGCGAAGGACCGCATCCGGCTGCCGGCCGATCCCGACGCGGATGCGCCGGCCTATCTCTTCGAGAGCCTCGACTTCCCGGTCACGGAGCGCAGGATGGAGGCCTATTACGCCGAGTTCCCGCCGGGCGCACCGGCGTCCGAGCCCCATCGCCACGACGGCGCCGAGCTCGTCTACGTCACGGCCGGGCGCCTTGCCGTCACCGTGGCCGGCGAGGAGACGCTGCTCGCGGCCGGCGACGCGATCTCGTTCGAGTCCGGGGAGCCCCATTCCTATCGGCAGGACGGTCGCGCGGCCGCCGGCGCGGTCGTCGTGGTGGTGCGGTAGCGCCTCGGCCCTCGACCGCCATGCACCCGCCTGCAAGAATGGGGACGCCGCGTTGC
>JAEZEK010000432.1 GCA_023417735.1 Pseudomonadota bacterium
TCGCCTTCGCGCTCGTATACGCCGCATGGCTCTCGCGCGGCCGCGCGGTCGCGCTGCTCGGCCGGCTCGCGGCGACCGGCTACGCCGTGCCGGGGACGGTGCTCGCCGTCGGCATCCTGATCCCGATGGCCGCGCTCGACAACCGGATCGACGCGGCGGCGCGCGCGCTGTTCGGGACCGGCACCGGCCTCCTCATCACGGGCTCCGGCGCGGCGATCGTCTACGCCTGCACGGTGCGCTTCCTGGCCATCGCGCACGGCTCGCTCGACGCGGGCTTCACCAAGATCGGGCGGCACCTCGACATGGCGGCACGCACGCTCGGGCGCTCGGCGGGCCGGACGCTGGTGGAGGTCCATCTGCCGCTGATGCGGCGGGCGATCGTGGCGGCCGCCCTCCTCGTCTTCGTCGACACGATGAAGGAGCTGTCCGCGACCGTGCTGCTCCGCCCGTTCGACTTCGAGACGCTGGCGACGCTCGTCTACGGCGCGGCCTCGCGCGGCGCCTTCGAGGATGCGAGCCCGGCGGCGCTGGTCATCGTGGCGATCGGCATCGTGCCGCTGGTGCTGCTGCTGGGGAGCGGGACCGAGAGCCCGGCCGGCTTCGGCCGCCGGACCGATCAGGCGGTGGCGAGCTCCGGCAGGTCCCTGTAGAGGTCCAGCGCCTCCGGATTGGCGAGCGCCTCCTTGTTCTTCACCGCCCGGCCGTGCACGACGTCGCGCACCGCGAGCTCGGTGATCTTGCCGGACTTGGTGCGCGGAATGTCGGCGACCGCGACGATCTTAGCGGGCACGTGGCGCGGCGACGCGCCCTCGCGGATCTTCGCCTTGATGCGCCGGACGAGGTCGTCGGAGAGGCCCGTCCCGGGCGCGAGCCGCACGAACAGCACGACGCGCACGTCGTTGTCCCAGTCCTGTCCGATGGCGAGCGCCTCCAGCACCTCGGGCATCTGCTCGACCTGGTTGTAGATCTCGGCGGTGCCGATCCGCACGCCGCCCGGGTTGAGCGTCGCGTCCGAGCGGCCGTGGATCACCATGCCGCCGTGCGCCGTCCATTCGGCGAAGTCGCCGTGGCACCAGACGCCGGGGAAGCGCTCGAAATAAGCGGCGCGGTACTTCGCGCCGTCGGGGTCGTTCCAGAACATGATCGGCATGGACGGGAACGGCCGGGTGCAGACGAGCTCGCCCTTCTCGCCCGTTACGGGGCGACCGTCCTCGTCCCAGACGTCCACCGCCATGCCGAGGCCCGGACCCTGGATCTCGCCCTTCCAGACCGGCCTGGTCGGCACGCCGAGCACGAAGCAGGAGACGATGTCGGTGCCGCCGGAGATCGAGGCGAGGTGGAGGTCCGGCTTGATGCCGTCATAGACGAAGTCGAAGTTCTCCGGCGCGAGCGGCGAGCCGGTCGAGGTCATCATCCGCACGGAGGCGAGGTCGTGCGTGTCGCGCGGCCGCAGCCCGGCCTTTCGGACGGCGTCGATGAACTTCGCGGAGGTGCCGAAGATCGTCATCTTCTCGTCGGCGGCGAAATCGAACAGGACGTTGCCGTCCGGATGGAACGGCGAGCCGTCGTAGAGGAGCAGCGTCGCCCCGCTCGCCAGGCCCGAGACGAGCCAGTTCCACATCATCCAGCCGCAGGTGGTGAAGTAGAAGAGCCGCTCGCCGGGCCGGATCGAGCAGTGCAGCCGGTGCTCCTTCACGTGCTGCAGCAGCGTGCCGCCCGCGCCGTGGACGATGCATTTCGGCACGCCGGTCGTGCCGGAGGAGAACAGGATGTAGAGCGGGTGGTTGAACGGCAGGTGCTCGAAGACGAGCTCCCGCGCGTGATGCCCGGAGAGGAAGTCGTCGAGCGTCTCGGCACGGGGAATGGCGCGCGCGGCCGCCTCGGCATGGCCGAGATAGGGCACGATCACGATCCGCTCGGCGGTCGGGAGCTCGGCCGCGATCGCCTTCAGCTTGGCGGAGACGTCGATCCGCTTGCCGCCGTACCAGTAGCCGTCGCAGGCGACGAAGAGCTTGGGCTCGATCTGGCCGAAGCGGTCGAGCACGCCGCGCTCGCCGAAATCGGGCGAGCAGGACGACCAGATGGCGCCGAGCGAGGTCGCCGCGAGCATGATCGCGATCGTCTCCGGCATGTTCGGCATCATCGCCGCCACCCGGTCGCCGGCACCGATGCCGGCTTGGTGCATGGCCTGCTGGAGGCGCGAGACGAGCGCGCGGAGCTCCGTCCAGCCGATCGTGCGGCGGACCTCGCCCTCGCCGCGGAAGACGAGCGCGGGCCCGTCGCCGCGGTGGCGCAGCAGGTTCTCGGCGAAGTTCAGGCGCGCGTTCGGGAAGAACTGCGCGCCGGGCATCAGGTCGGCGTCGGCGAGCCGGACGTCGCCCTTCTCGCCGATGATTTCGCAGAAGTCCCAGACGAGGTCCCAGAACGCCGCGGGATCCTCGACCGACCAGGCCTGCACCGCGTCCATGCCGGCGATGGCGGCGCCGCTCCGGCGCGCGGCCTCGGCCATGAAGGCGCTGACCGGGAGCGCGGGAAATCCGGCGGGATCGGGGCTCCAGAGCGGCGTATCGGTCATCGTGCTTTCCGGCCTTCGGAAGTTCCTCGTCTGCCTGCACGACATGGCACAGGGCCGCCGGGCCGCCAAGGCCGTTCGCCTTGCGTTTCCGGTGCGGAGGTCGTATCGGCTGCGCAGGACAGCGGGCGGTATTCCCTTCATGAAGCGGATTGCGTGGGGCGTCCTCGCGCTCGTCGCGCTCCTCGCCGCCGCCGCGGCGCTCGGGATCGCGGCGCTGCCGCGGGACGCGCTGAAGACACAGGTCGCCGAGCAATTCTCCGCGTGGACGGGACGCGAGGTCTCCATGCGCGGCGAGCCGGAGATCCGGTTCTTCCCCGAGCCGTCGGTGACGCTCACGGAGGTCACGGTGGCGGGGCCGGCCGGCATGGCCGGCGCCGAGATCCTCAGGACCGAGAAGCTCACGGGGACGATCCGGATCCTGCCGCTCGTGCTCGGCGAGATCGACATCAAGTCCTTCACGATGCTCCGGCCGGTGGTGACGCTCGTCCGCGACGAGGCGGGTCGCCGGAACTGGGTGTTCGACACCGGCGCCGCGGCGCTGCAGCTCGCCTTCGCCGGGGACGTGCCGCTCGGGCGGTTCGAGCTGCGGCACGGCACGATCAGCTACGACGACCGCCAGAGCGGGGTCGCCGAACGGCTCGACGACGTCGGGATCGTGCTGGAATGGCCGAGCGTGCGCGGCGCGCTCACGCTTTCCGGCTCGGCCGTCTGGCGGGGCGAGAAGGTCGATTTCGGCGCGAGCGCCAAGCAGCCCTTCGCCTTTGCCAACCGGCGGGCGACGGCGGTGGAGGCGCGGGTGGACGCGCCGTCGATCCACGGGCGGTTCGACGGCCAGCTCTCCGACATCCGCCAGCCGCAGCTCGCCGGCGCGCTCGAGCTCTCCACGCCGTCCTTCCGCGGCTTCGCCGGCTGGCTCGGCAGCGCCATCGGCCCCGGCCCAAATCTCGGCGCGGCCACGCTGTCCGGCGATGCGGAGCTCTACCAGGGCACGCTCTCGGTCTCCAACGCCCGGCTGATGCTCGACGGCAACCGGGCGCAGGGCGCGCTCCGCGTCGGCATCGCGCCCCGGCCGAGCCTCGCCGGCACGCTCGCCTTCCCGAGCCTCGACCTGACGCCCTATTTCCGGGAGATCGGCGCCGCCATGACGGAACGGCAGGACGCCTGGCGTTCCGTCGGGCTCGACACCGCATGGTACCGCGCGCTCGAGGCCGACATCCGGCTTTCGGCAGATTCGGTGACCGCAGGCCCGTTCGCCGCCGGAGCGACGGCGGCCGCCGCCTCGGTCCGGGACGGCCGCTTCGAGGTCGCGATCGCGCAGTCGGCCTTCTACGGGGGCGTCCTTTCCGGGACGATCGCCGTCAGCGACGATCCGCAGGACGAGAGCTTCGGCATGGAGGCGCAGCTCCGGGCGAACGCGTTCGACCTCGGCCAGCTCATCGGCAGGGTCAATCCCAACACCACGGTGCGCGGGCGGGCGACCGTGAGCGCAGACGTCTCGACCGCCGGGCCGAACGCCGGCGAATTGGTGGCGGGGCTCTCCGGCACGGGCGCGGCCTCCGTCGAAGCCGGCGCCCTGCCCGATCTCGGCATGACCGCGCTCGCCGCCGCACTCCGCAACGGCCACGACCTGCAGCAGGCGCACGCCGCGACGTCGCCCTTCGACCTGCTCAAGGCGGCGATCAGGTTCGACGACGGGCTGGCGGCGGTGGAGGGAACCGTCACCGCGGGACCCGACCGCGCCGCCATCGAGGGCGAGATCGACCTCGCCTCCGGCCGCCTGAGGCTCGAGGGCAGCATGGCGAACGACGCCGCCGAGGCCGGCTCCCGCTTCGCCGTCGCCGGGACGCTCGCCGACCCCGTGCTGCGCCCGGCCGCGACGCGCTGAGGGTCAGCCGGCGGCGCGCCCTGATGGCCGCCGCGTCTTGCCGAGGATGGAGGCGGTCAAAACGCCGATCGTGACGATGCCGACCAGCACCGTGGAGACTGCGTTGATCTCCGGCGTCACGCCGAGCCGCACCTGGCTGTAGATCCGCATCGGCAGCGTCGTCGCCCCCGGCCCGGTCGTGAAGCTCGCGATGACGAGGTCGTCGAGCGAGAGCGTGAAGGCGAGCATCCAGCCGGCTGCGACGGCCGGGAAGATCACCGGCAGCGTCACCAGGAAGAAGGCGCGGAGCGGCGTCGCGCCGAGGTCGAGCGCGGCCTCCTCCAGCGATCTGTCGAAGGAGCTGAGCCGCGACTGCACGACGACGGCCACGAAGCACATGGAGAAGGTGATGTGGGCGATCGTCACCGTCCAGAAGCCGCGGTCGAAGCCGATCGCGACGAAGAGGAGGAGGAGCGACAGGCCGGTGATGACCTCCGGCATGACGAGCGGCGCGGCCACCATGCCGGAGAACAGCGTCCGGCCGAAGAATCGGCCGCGCCGGACGAGCGCGATCGCCGCCATCGTGCCGAGCGCCGTGGCCACGGTGGCCGAAAGGAGCGCTACCCGCAGCGTGACCCAGGCCGCGTCGATGAGCTGCTGGTTGTTCAGCATCGACACGTACCAGCGCGTCGAGAACCCGCCCCAGACCGTCACCAGGCGCGAGGCGTTGAAGGAGTAGATGATGAGGA
>JAEZEK010000446.1 GCA_023417735.1 Pseudomonadota bacterium
CTCCGCGGGCGTGCGCGCGGCCTCGCCGTCGCCGACGGCGATCGCCTTCACCATGCGCCGGTGCTCCTCGTTGGATTCCTGCATCGAAGGGACGGGCTGCAGCGAGCGCTGGCGGCAGAGATGCGCCTCCTTCACGAGCGAATCGTAGATCTGCACGGCACGCTTGTGCCCCGCGAAAGCGAGGATCGTGTCGTGGAACTGCAGGTTCAGCCGGTAGTAGCGCGACGGGTCCGGCACCGCGATCGCGGTCTCCATCTCGGCGATGAGCCCCTCCAGCGCAGCGACCTGAACGGGTGTCGCCTTCGCCGCGAGCCGGGCGCAGGCGAAGCCGAAGACCACCGCGCGCATGTCGTAGAGCTCGGCCGCCTCCTCGCGGTCGAGCTGGCGGACGAACACGCCCTGGTTTGCGACGACCGTCACGAGCCCGGCGCTCTCCAGCGCCCGCGTCGCCTCGCGGATCGGCCCGCGGCTCACGCCCAGCCTGGCGGCGAGGCGCTGCTCGTTGAGGCGCTCGCCGGCCGCGATCTCGCCGGAAAGGATCAGCCGCTCGAGCTCGCGCTGCACGATGCCGGAGAGCGACTGCGAGCGCCGGGTGAGGATCGCGTCGGCTGCCGAGGACGAGGTATTCATGGCCGCCGATAGTTTCGGGAACGCCTGCCGGTGTCAACAGACCGTCGACTGTTGACAGCAAACACTCCCCTCGCCCAAGGTCCCGCGCAAAGACCCGAGGAGACGCCCATGCCGTTCCAGCCCGCCTCCGACGCCCTGTCCCGCTTCACGGTGCTCGACCTGACGCGGGTCCGGTCCGGCCCGACCTGCGTGCGACAGCTCGCCGACTGGGGCGCCAACGTCGTCAAGGTTGAGATGCCGGAGGCGATGCAGGGCGGCGACACGATGGGCGGCGCGCGCCACGGGCCGGACTTCCAGAACCTCCACCGCAACAAGCGGAGCCTTAGCCTCGACCTCAAGGCGCCCGCCGGCCGCGACGTGCTGCTGCGCCTCGCCGAGCAGGCGGACGTGGTGGTCGAGAACTTCCGCCCCGACGTGAAGCCGCGCCTCGGCATCGACTACGCGGCGCTCTCGGCCCGCAATCCGCGCCTCGTCTATGCCAGCATTTCCGGCTTCGGCCAGGACGGCCCCTATGCGGCGAGGCCGGGTTTCGACCAGATCGCGCAGGGCATGGGCGGCCTCATGTCGATCACCGGCAAGCCCGGCGAGGGCCCGATGCGCGTCGGCATCCCGATCGCCGCCCTCACCTCCGGGCTCTACACCGCCTTCGGCATCCTGGTGGCGCTGCTGGAGCGCGAGCAATCGGGGCAGGGCCAATGGGTGCAGTGCTCGCTGCTGCAGGCACAGATCGCGATGCTGGACTTCCAGGCGTCGCGCTGGCTGATGAACGGGGAAGTCCCGAAACAGGCCGGCAACAACCATCCGACGTCGATCCCGACGGGCGTCTTCAAGACTTCGGACGGCCACATCAACCTGGCCGTGACCGGCCACACGATGTGGGTGCGCTTCTGCAAGTCGCTGGGCGCAGAGGAACTCCTGACCGATCCGCTCTTCGAGACCAACGACCGGCGCTCGAAGAACCGCGATGCGCTGAACGCCGAGATCGAGCGCCGGCTCGCCGGGCGCACCAGCGCGGACTGGATCGCGCTCTTCACGGATGCCGGCGTGCCGTGCGGCCCGATCTATTCCATCGACCAGGTCTTCGCCGACCCGCAGGTGCAGCATCTCGGCATCGCGCAGTCGATCGAGCAGCCGTCGATGGGCCGGGAGGTCACGCTCGTCGCCCAGCCGATCACGCTGAGCCGCACCGGCAGCCGGATCGCGGTGCCGCCGCCGGAGATCGGCCAGCAGTCCGACGAGATCCTTTCCGAGTTCGGATTTGGCGCCGAAGAGATCCGCGCGCTCCACGAGGACGGCGTCGTCTGACGCGAGCGCCGGTGGTCTATGCCGCGGCGGCAATGCGCCTTAGTGAAGGCATGAACTGGCGCCAGCGGGCGCTGCCCGGCCGGCGTCGCGCCGCGATCCGGCTCCAAGCCGAATGGGAGACGCAGCAATGACGAGCACCGACACCAGCCAGGGCGCGGCCGCAGCCGCCGGCGAGGACCTCCTCTACGAGGTCCGGGACGGCATCGCGAAGGTGACGTTCAACCGCCCGCAGGCGCGCAACGCCATGACCTTCGCGATGTATGCGCGGCTCAAGGAGATCTGCGCCAACGCCAACGAGGACCGCTCGATCAAGGCGATCGTCATCACTGGCGCGGGCGAGGACGCGTTCGCCGCCGGCACCGACATCTCGCAGTTCCGCGCCTTCAAGACGTCGCAGGACGCGCTCGACTACGAGGCCCGCATCAACGGCGTGCTCGGCGAGCTCGAGGGCTGCCGGGTGCCGACGATCGCGGCGATCTCCGGCGCCTGCACGGGCGGCGGCGCCGGCATCGCCGCCTCCTGCGACCTCCGGATCGCGAACCGCAACGCGCGCTTCGGCTTCCCGATCGCCCGCACGCTCGGCAACTGCCTCTCGATGGAGAACTTCAGCCGCATCGCCTCCCTGATCGGGCCGGCGCGGACGAAGGAGATCATCTTCACCGCACGCCTCGTGGGCGCGGACGAGGCCCGCCAGATCGGGCTGCTCTCGGAGGTGCTCGACGACCACGCCGCGCTGATGGCGCGGGCGCAGGAGCTTGCCGAGCTCGTCGCCCGCCACGCGCCGCTGACGCTGCAGGCGACCAAGGAGGCGCTGCGCCGGCTGCGCCCCCGGCTCGCGCACGGCGAAGGCCAGGACCTCATCCTGATGTGCTACATGAGCGAGGATTTCCGCGAAGGCATGGACGCCTTCCTCAACAAGCGGAAGCCCGCCTGGAAGGGCCAGTAGGCCCTCCACACCCGCCCGAACGGAAGACCGCGCGGCCGCCCAAGCCCCGCCCCCCCCC
>JAEZEK010000447.1 GCA_023417735.1 Pseudomonadota bacterium
CCGCGACACGCTCGTCCAGTTCGGCTGCGAGGCGGACACGCTCGCCGTCGAGCTCTGCCTTCACCGCGTCCCGCGCCTCCTGGGCGATGGCGTGGGCATGCTGGCGAGCCTCCGCGAGCGCCTGCTCGTAGGCGGCGATCGCCTCGTCCGTCTCCCGCTTCAGCCGCTCGGCCTCGGCGAGATCGTCGGCAATGCGGTCGTTCCGCTCCTCGAGGATCGTGGCGATCCGCGGCAGCGCGACCTTGCTCATGAGGTAGTAGAGCAGGCCGAAGCTGATGATCAGCCAGAACAGCTGGGAGGCGAAGGTCGACGGATCGAACGGCGGAAAGGCGCCATGCGCGCCGTCCGCGTGCGCCTCCGTCGCTGCGACCGTTTCGGTCGTCTCGCCGTGCGTCTGTGCAAAAGCCGGTGAGATCACCCGCGCCCTCTCCAATGCTTGCGGGCCGCCGAAGCCGACGGCCCGAGACAGTCAGGTCGCGGAGATCAGACCGCGAAGATCAGGAGCAGCGCGATCAGCAGCGAGAAGATGCCGAGCGCTTCCGTCACGGCGAAGCCGAAAATCAGCCGGCCGAACTGGCCGTCGGCGGCCGACGGGTTGCGCAGCGCGCCCGCCAGATAGTTGCCGAAGATCGTGCCGAGGCCGATGCCGGCGCCGCCCATGCCGAGGCAGGCGATACCGGCACCGATGAAGGCAGCAGCTTGCGGATCCATGTCGAGACTCCTTTGGTCGATCGTTTTGAAACAGGGTTGCTGGATGCGCCCAGCCCTCAGTGCGAGGGATGGATCGCGTCGTTCAGATACATGCAGGTGAGGATCGCGAAGACGTAGGCCTGCAGGAATGCCACCAGGAACTCGAGCGCGGTGAGCGCGATCGCCATCAGGAATGGCAGCACCGCGCCGCCCATGCCCACCACCCCGAACGCGCCGAGGCTGACCACGAAGCCGGCGAACACCTTCAGCGTGATGTGGCCGGCCAGCATGTTGGCGAAGAGGCGGACCGAAAGGCTGATCGGGCGGGACAGGAACGAGATCACCTCGATCAGCACGACGAGGGGCACGAGATAGCCCGGAACGCCCTCCGGCACGAAGAGGTGCAGGAAGCGCGTGCCGTTCCGGTAGAAGCCGTAGATGACGACGGTCAGGATGACGAGGAGCGCGAGCGCGAACGTCACGATGATGTGGCTCGTGACCGTGAAGAAGTAGGGGATCATCCCGAACAGGTTCGCGAACAGCACGAACATGAAGAGCGAGAAGACGAGCGGGAAGAAGCGCATACCCTCAGAGCCGGAGGTCTCGCGCAGCATGCCGGCTATGAACTCGTAGGACATCTCGGCGAGCGACTGCATCCGGTCGGGCACCAGGCCGCGGCCGCGGGTGGCGAGGATCAGGAAGCTCGCGATCGTCCCGACCACGAGGAACATGAAGAGCGCGGAATTCGTGAAGGCCAGATCAAGCCCGCCGATCTCGCCGAAATCGACGATGTCGTTGATCGCGAACTGATGGACCGGATCGACCCGGGAAGCGTCTGCTTCTGTCGCCACGCCAAAACCCTTCTTTCGCCCGAACGGGCCAGATCAGCTCCGCGGCTCGCCGCCGCCATTGACCGGGCCGTCGCTCCGGCCGGCATTCGTCGTCATCTTCCCCGCCGTGCGCAGGACGTTCGCGACGCCGGCCGCGAAGCCCAGCATGAGGAACACGATCATGCCCCACGGCGCGGATCCCGCCAGCTTGTCGAAACCCCAACCGAGCCCCGCGCCGACGATGATGCCGGCGACGAACTCGCTGGCGAGCCGAAAGGCCAGCGCGTAATTGGTCCCGGCGGTTCGTGTCGGCCGCGCCGCTTGCGTGCGTTCCGCACGTTCCGCGTTCAGCGACTGGGACAGGCGGTCTAGCCGCCG
The DNA here is from genome assembly GCA_023417735.1 of Pseudomonadota bacterium. Classification (GTDB taxonomy): domain Bacteria; phylum Pseudomonadota; class Alphaproteobacteria; order Rhizobiales; family Afifellaceae; genus Propylenella. The sequence goes on from JAEZEK010000447.1 coordinate 1,899, forward strand.
GGCGAGATCGGCATCGGAAGCCGGTGCCCGTCTGCCGCCGTCACCTGCAGGATCGTCCGGCGTCATGTCGATCTCCGTCCAATCGACCCGACGTCGGGCGGCCGCACAAGTGCACCGGCGGGTGAGGCCCCTCCGAAACCGCGCGCACCATAGTTTTGCCCCCAAAGGGTGTCAAGGACACCTCACACGATCGCAAATCTTTGAATTCAATGACTTTTTCCGCGCCGGGCGCAGGTGCGGCATTCCGTCTTGCCGCGCGATCCGGTCCGGCGCGTCAGCTCGCCTCGCGCATCCGCTCCGCCGTCTCCAGATCGACCGTCACGAGCTGCGACACGCCGCGCTCCGCCATGGTGACGCCGAACAGGCGGTCCATGCGCGCCATGGTGATCGGGTTGTGGGTCACGACCAGGAAGCGGGTTTCGGTCCGGCCGCGCATGTCCTCGAGAAGGGCGCAGAAGCGCTCGACATTGGCGTCGTCGAGCGGCGCGTCGATCTCGTCGAGCACGCAGATCGGGGACGGGTTGGTGAGGAAGACCGCGAAGATCAGCGCCATCGCCGTCAGCGCCTGCTCGCCGCCCGAGAGGAGCGTCATCAGCTGCGGCTTCTTGCCGGGAGGCCGTGCCATGATCTCGAGCCCCGCTTCCAGCGGATCCTCGGAGCCGACCAGCATCAGTTCCGCCGAACCGCCGCCGAAGAGCCGCGTGAAGAGGCTCTGGAAATGTGCGTTCACGGCCGTGAAGGCCTGGAGCAGGCGTTCCCGGCCCTCCCGGTTGAGGCCCTGGATCGCCGTCCGCAGCCTGCGGATCGCCGCCTCGACGTCCTCGCGCTCGCGTTCCAGCGTGGCGCGGCGCCCGTCGAGATCGGCCGCCTCCTCCTCGGCGCGCAGATTGACGCCGCCGAGGCGCTCCCGCTCCGCCTTCAGCCGCTCGAGGCGCGTCTCGATCGCGCTCGCCTCCGGCGGCGGCGCGCCTGCCTTGATGTCGGCGATGTCGGCGAGCTGATCGGGGCGCCGGGCGAAGGCGTCCATGATCCGGCGGGCGAGATCGTCGCGCGCATCACGAGCCGAAGCGGCGCGCTCCTCCTCGCGGGCCTTCGCCTCGCGCGCCGAAGACAATTCTTCGACGGCGGCACGCGCGCGGCGGGCTGCTTCCCGGTGCGAAGCCTCCGCCGCGGCCAGCGCCGCCGCACTGGCGGCTGCGCCT
>JAEZEK010000462.1 GCA_023417735.1 Pseudomonadota bacterium
AAGCAGACCGCATCGGCCTCCGCCGCGATGAGCGCGGCCACGCCGGGATCGTTCTCGACCGAGCGCCCGGCGCGCTTCGTCATGCCGAAGGCGGTGAACTTCGCCCGCTGCGTCCGCTTCCTCTCGAAGAGCGCCGTGTCGGTCGGGTTGGCGCCGGGGTAGCCGCCCTCCACGTAATCGACGCCGAGCTCGTCGAGCATGCGCGCGATGAGGAGCTTGTCCTCCAGGTTGAAGTCGACGCCCGGCGTCTGCTGGCCGTCGCGCAGCGTCGTGTCGAACAGGTAAAGGCGCTCCTTCATCGGCCCTCTCCCTGCGGCGGCCAGGCGGCCGTGGCGTGGGCCGGATGCTGGTGGTTCGAGGCGGCGATCGCCGCGATGCGCTCCGGCCCTTCGCCCTCGCCCGTCGTGACGGAGGGCAGTCCCGCCAGCTCCGCGAACCACGGCATCCGCCCCTCGATCCCGTACTGCTGCACCGGCTTCGCCGCGGCCGGGTGGTCGAGCGAGCCGATCGAGACGTCGATGAGGTCGCGGCCGATCTCGTGGAACGTCAGCGGCGTCCCGCAGGTCGAGCAGAAGCCGCGCTCCACCAGGTCCGAGCTCCGGAAGATCGCGATCGTCCCGCGCATGACCGAGAACACGTCCTTCCGGGCCCCGACGAGCGGCGCGAAGAACGAGCCGAACGCCTTCTGGCACATGCGGCAATGGCAGATGGTCGGCCTCTCCAGCTGGCCCTCGATCCGGTAGCGCACCGCGCCGCACTGGCATCCGCCGGTGATCGCCTCGCTCATCGCTTCAGCTCCCATGTCGTCGTCAGTTCGCCGGTCGCCGGATCCCTGGCGTCCATCACCGCGACCCCCATCGCCTCGATCTCGGCCCTGATCCGGTCCGAGTCCACCCAGTTCTTGGCGGCCCGCGCCGCCTTCCGCGCGTCGATCAGCGCCTCGACCGCGTCCCGGTCGATCGCGCGCTCCCGCGTGAGGTCGATGCCGAGCAGCATCAGCGATGCGTGGACCGCCGGCAGCGCGGCCTCGTCCTGGAACATCTCGTGCAGCCGGGCGATCGCGGCGGGCGTGTTCAGATCGTCCTTGAGCGCGGCCAGGAAGCCGGCGTCGGGCTCAGCCGCCGCCACCGCCTCGCCCGGCGCGAACCGCCGCCGCCAGCGCCGGAGCGTGTTCGCCGCCTCGCCGCGCCCGGCCTGCGTGAAGTCGATCGGCTGCCGGTACTGCGTCTGCAGCATGGCGAGGCGGATCACCTCGCCCGGCCAGTCCTTCAGCAGTTCGTTGACGGTGATGAAGTTGCCGAGCGACTTCGACATCTTCTCGCCCTCGACCTGCAGGAAGCCGTTGTGCATCCAGTATTTCGCCATCAGCGGCGCGCCGTGGGCGCAGCGTGACTGGGCGAGCTCGTTCTCGTGGTGCGGGAAGACGAGGTCGATGCCGCCGCCGTGGATGTCGAACTCGGCGCCGAGATGCGCCTCCGACATGGCCGAGCACTCGATGTGCCAGCCCGGCCGCCCCGGCGCCGCGATGCCGCAGGGCGAAGCCCAGGCCGGCTCGCCGGCCTTCGACGGCTTCCACAGCACGAAGTCCATCGGATCGCGCTTGTAGGGCGCGACGTCGACGCGGGCGCCGGCGAGCATCTCGTCGAGCGGGCGCCCCGACCGCCGCCCGTAATCCGGCATGGACGGCACCGAGAACAGCACGTGGTCGCTCGCGACATAGGCGTGGCCGCGGGCGACGAGCTTCTCGATCATCCGCTTCATGCCCTCGACGTGCTCGGTGGCGCGCGGCTCGTGGTTCGGGCGGAGCGCGCCGAGCGCGTCCATGTCGGAATGGAACTGCGCCTCCGTCTTCTCCGTCACCCGGCGGATCGCCTCGTTCAGCGGCAGGTCGGTATGCTCCTCCGCCGCGCGCGCGTTGATCTTGTCGTCGACGTCCGTGATGTTGCGGACATAGGTGACGTGCGCCTCGCCGAAGAGGTGCCGGAGCAGCCGGAACAGCACGTCGAAGACGATCACCGGCCGCGCATTGCCGATATGGGCGAAGTCGTAGACCGTCGGCCCGCACACATACATGCGCACGTCGGCGGCATCGAAGGGGACGAAGTCCTCCTTCTGCCGGCTCAGCGTGTTGTGGAGCCGCAGGCCCCGGAACGCGTCGTTCTCGCTCATGCCCACCTCGGCCGCTGGCCGGGGCGTTCGGATCGACTTTGAGGGGATGCGCGAACGGGTCCAGCCAGCGGTTTGCTAGCCGATAATGATGATCCCGCAGATGATCGCCGCCACGGGCGTTCCGGTCTCGCCGTTCATGGGCCGGGATATGGACCGGCGCCCCGGGTTCCGTCAAGAGAAAGCGCGGCCGCATGCCGCCCGCGGCGCGGTGAGCAGCAGAGGTGCCCGATGGACTGGTTCGCGCCGATCGACATCTATTGCGAGCGGCTCGGCCCCGGCTTCTGGGCCGAGCCCGTCAATGCCTTGTCGAACGCCGCCTTCCTCCTCGCCGCGGCGCTCGCGGCGCTCCGCATGCGCCGCGCCCGCCGGCGCGATCTGCCCGTCGCGCTCCTCGTCGCGCTGGTGGCGGTGATCGGCATCGGCTCCTTCCTCTTCCACACCTTCGCCAACCGCTGGTCGATGCTCGCCGACACGCTGCCGATCGCGCTGTTCATCTATGCCTATCTCGGCCTGGCGCTCCGCCGCTTCCTCGGCCTCGGCTTCGTCGCGACGCTCGCCGGCCTCGCCGCCTTCGCCGGGCTCTCGGCCGGCCTCGAGGCGGCGCTCCGCCCGCTCCTCGGCGGTTCGGCCGGCTATGTCCCCGCCCTCCTCGCCATGCTCGGGATCGGCGGTTACCTGCGCGCGCGCTCGGCCGCGCCCGGCGCCATGCTGCTCGCCGCCGGCGGCGTCTTCGCCGTCTCGCTCGGCTTCCGCATCGCGGACCTGCCGCTCTGCGAGATCAATCCCGCGGGCACGCACTTCCTCTGGCACATCCTCAACGG
>JAEZEK010000470.1 GCA_023417735.1 Pseudomonadota bacterium
CGCGACGGGGGCGAAGCGCCGCGACGTCTACCAGCGCGCGCTGGCGCTGAAATCCGGGCGATGAGGCCGGAGCGCCGCCGCGCCTACGAGCGCAGCCACGCGGCCGAGTTCGTTGCGCTCCTCTTCCTCGCCGCCAAGGGCTATCGCACGCTCGCCCGCCGCTACCGCACGCCGCTCGGCGAGATCGACCTCGTGCTGAAGCGCGGCGGCACGATCGTCTTCGCCGAGGTGAAGGCGCGGCCGAGCCTCATTGAGGGGATGGAGGCGGTCGGGCCGGCGGCCGAGCGGCGGATCGCCGGCGCCGCCGACGTCTGGCTGTCGCGCCACCCGCGCGCCGCCGGGATGACGCACCGCTTCGACCTCGTCCTGGTCCGGCCCTGGCGGCTGCCCCGCCACCTGCCGAACGCCTTCCAGCGCGGCTGGTGATTGAACCCGGCCCCCCGCAGGGCTATCGCAGGGCAAATCGGAACAAGCGAAAGCGGCACGGATGACCCTCACCGTCGCGGTCCAGATGGACCACATCTCCGGCATCACGATCGCCGGCGACACCACCTTCGCGCTGATGCTCGAGGCGCAGCGCCGCGGGCACGAAATGCTGCACTACACGCCGGAGCGCCTGTCGCTGCGCGCCGGCCGCGTGACCGCCCCGATGGAGCCGGTCGAGGTCGCCGACGAGGCCGGGCGCCACGCGCGCCTCGGCGCGCTGCGCACCGTCGACCTCGCCGAATGCGACGTGGTGCTGATGCGGCAGGACCCGCCCTTCGACATGGCCTACATCACCGCGACCCACATCCTGGAGACGGTCCATCCGCGGACCCTCGTGGTCAACGACCCGAAGGAGGTCCGCAACGCGCCGGAGAAGCTCTACGTCATGAGCTACCCGGACCTGATGCCGGACACCCTCATCACGCGCGACCCCGAGGCGGTCCGCGCCTTCCGCAAGGAGTTCGGCGACATCATCGTGAAGCCGCTCTACGGCAATGGCGGCGCCGCCGTGTTCCGGCTCCGCGAGGACGACGAGAACCTCTCGGCGCTGCTGGAGATCTTCGTCGACCGCTTCCGCGAGCCCTTCGTGGTGCAGCGCTACCTGCCGGCGGTGCGCCAGGGAGACAAGCGCATCCTGCTCGTCGACGGCGAGCCCGCCGGCGCGATCAACCGCGTGCCGGCGCAGGGCGACGCGCGCTCGAACATGCATGTCGGCGGCCGGGCGATGCCGGCGGAGCTGACCGAGCGGGACCGCGAGATCTGCGCCCGCATCGGCCCCGACCTCAAGGCGCGCGGGCTGATCCTCGTCGGCATCGACGTGATCGGCGACGTCATGACGGAGATCAACGTCACCTCGCCGACCGGCGTGCGCGAGGTGAAGCGCTTCGGCGGCGCCGACGTCGCGGCCCTGGTGTGGGACGCGATCGAGGCGAGACGGGGCGGGTGAGCGCACCGGCCGCCGCCGCAGTGTTCCGCCTTCGTTCTTGTCATCAGGATGTCTTAACGCTAAGGTAGTCCCCGCTCTCGCTTGGGGAGGACCGGGATGGTCGCGCGGGTTACGACGGTCGCCTTCCAGGGGATCGAGGCGATTCCCGTCGACGTGCAGGTGCTGATCGCGCCGGGCAAGGCCGGCTTCAACATCGTCGGCCTGCCCGACAAGGCGGTCGCGGAAAGCCGCGAGCGCGTGCATGCCGCGCTCCATGCATCCGGCCTGGCGCTGCCGCCGAAGCGCATCACCGTCAATCTCGCGCCGGCCGACCTGCCCAAGGAGGGCAGCCACTACGACCTGCCGATCGCGCTCGGCGTGATGGCGGCGATGGGCGCCGTCTCCGGCGACGCCGTCGCAGGCCAGGTCGTGCTCGGCGAGCTCGCGCTCGACGGGCGAATCACGGCGGTGGCCGGCGTGCTGCCCGCCGCGATCGGCGCCAACGCGCTCGGCCGCGGCCTGATCTGCCCGGGTGCGAGCGGCGCGGAAGCCGCCTGGGCGGGGGAGGGGCTCGACGTCGTCGCCCCCGACAGCCTGATCGCGCTCGCCAACCATTTCCGCGGCACCCAGGTTCTGTCGCGGCCGGCGCCGGCGCTGAAGGCCAATCCCGGCGCGCTGCCCGACCTCAAGGACATCAAGGGCCAGGAGAGCGCCAAGCGCGCGCTCGAGATCGCGGCCGCCGGCGGCCACAACATGCTGATGGTCGGCCCGCCCGGCGCCGGCAAGTCGATGCTGGCGAGCCGCCTGCCCTCGATCCTGCCGCCGCTCGCCCCGCGCGAGCTCCTCGAGGTCTCGATGATCGCCTCGATCGCGGGCGAGCTCGCCGACGGCCGCCTCTCCGACCGCCGGCCGTTCCGCGCGCCGCACCATTCGGCTTCGATGGCGGCGATGGTCGGCGGCGGCACGCGGGCGCGGCCCGGCGAGGTCTCGCTGGCCCATCAGGGCGTGCTCTTCCTCGACGAGCTGCCTGAGTTCCACCCGGCCGTCCTCGAATAGCTGCGCCAGCCGCTCGAGACGGGAGAGACCGTGATCGCCCGCGCCAACCACCGGGTCTCCTATCCCTCGCGCATCCAGCTGATCGCGGCGATGAACCCCTGCCGGTGCGGGATGGCGGGCGAGCCCGGCCATGTCTGCCGGCGCGGCCCGCGCTGCGCGTCCGACTACCAGGCCCGCATCTCCGGCCCGTTCCTCGACCGGATCGACATCCGGATCGAAGTCCCCGCCGTCACGGCCGCCGACCTGATCCGTCCCGCGCCGTCGGAAACGAGCGCCGAGGTCGCCGCCCGCGTGGCGCTCGCGCGCGAGGCCCAGCTGGCGCGCTACCGCGCCCTCGGCCAGCCGCACGTCCGCTGCAACGCCCAGGCGGGGGCCGATCTCATCGAGACGGTCGCCGCGCCCGACGCCGGAGGCACCCGCCTCATGCACGAGGCGGCCGAGGCGATGAACCTCTCGGCGCGCGGCTTCCACCGCGTCCTGAAGCTCGCGCGGACGCTCGCCGATCTCGACGGCGCCGAGACGGTGGCGCGCATCCACGTCGCCGAGGCGCGCAGCTACCGCGCCTCGGCCGGCACCCACGCGCTTGCGGCATGAGGCGCGCCTTGCGGCGGCTCGTCGAATCTAGGCGGGCGGAGTCCGATGTTGTATCAGTCGGGGCGGGAGAACCGGCCTGGCCGGGAGGATTGAGGATGCGGGGGCGTCAGAGGCGGTTTTCGACGCCGTTTTCCCTGCGCATGGCGCCGGGCGGCGTGGACCATGCGTCGATCGAGGCTGGCGTTCGCCCCTTCGGGCGCGCCTGGCGCGCGCCCTGGCGTGCGGCCAAGGATGTCGGCGTCCTCGGCCGAATCGGGACGCTCGAGGCGCGGCTCGCGCGCGCGGCCGCCGAAGTGCGCCGCGCCCAGGCCCTGCGCTACCACATCTTCTACGAGGAGATGTCGGCGATCGCCGACATGCGCACGCAGCTCCTGCGGCGCGACGTCGATGCCTTCGACCTCATCTGCGACCATCTCCTCGTCATCGACCACACGGCGCCGAAGCGTCCGCTCTTCCGCCAGAAACCGGAGATCGTGGGCACGTACCGCCTGCTCCGGCAGGACGTCGCCGAGGCGAACGGCGGCTTCTACTCGGCGAGCGAGTACAATGTCGCGCCGCTCCTCGAGGCCAGGCCCGACCTCCGTTTCCTGGAGCTCGGCCGCTCCTGCGTACTCAAGCCCTACCGCAACAAGCGGACGGTGGAGCTGCTCTGGCACGGCGTCTGGTCCTACGTGCTGATGCACGGCATCGACGTCATGATCGGCTGCGCGAGCCTCGAGGGCACCGATCCGGACCGGCTGGCGCTGCCGCTGAGCTTCCTCCACCACACCGCCAAGGCGCCGCCCGAATGGAACGTGCGCGCGCTCGACCACCTTTACGTCGACATGAACCGGATACCGGCGGCCTCCGTCGACGCCAAGGAGGCGCTTCGCGCCCTGCCGCCGCTCATCAAGGGCTATCTGAGGATTGGCGCATTCATCGCCGACGGCGCCGTCGTCGACCACCAGTTCGGCACAACCGACGTGATGATCGTGCTCCCGGTCTCCGCCATCAGCGAGCGCTACATCAACCATTACGGCGCCGATGCGGGGCGCTACGCGAGCTGAGCCTCAGCGCGGCCGGCGCAGCCAGACATAGAGCGCGCCGGCGCCGCCATGCCGCCGCGCCGCCTGCTCGAAGCCGACGATCAGCGTGCGCAGCTCGTGCCGCGCCAGCCAGTGCGGCACCGTCCGCCGGAGGACGCCGCGCTCCGCATCCTCGCCGTCGCCCTTGCCCGTGATGACGAGGACGAGACGCTTCCCGTCCGCCTGCGCCGCCTTGAGGAAGCCCGCGAGCCGGTCGAACGCGGCCGCCTGGGTGAGCC
>JAEZEK010000474.1 GCA_023417735.1 Pseudomonadota bacterium
GCTGAGCTCGGCGGCGCGTTCCTCGCCCTCGGCATGGGCGTAGCGGCCGGTGTGGAATTCCACGACCGGCGCGCCAAGCAGCATCGCCGCCTCGATCTGGCGCGGGTCCGGCTCGATGAACAGGCTCACGCGGATGCCCGCGTCCGCCAACCGGTCGATCATGCCCTTCAGATGATTGTGCTGGCCGAACGCGTCGAGCCCGCCTTCGGTGGTGCGCTCCTCGCGCCGCTCCGGCACGATGCAGGCGGCGTGCGGCCGGTGCCTCAGCGCGATGCCGAGCATTTCCTCGGTGGCGGCCATCTCCAGGTTGAGCGGCAGGCCGATCTCCGCCATCAGCCGCTCGATGTCGCGGTCGGTGATGTGCCGCCGGTCCTCGCGCAGATGCGCCGTGATCCCGTCCGCGCCGGCGCGCTCCGCCATGATCGCGGCGCGGACCGGGTCCGGGTGCCGGCCGCCGCGGGCATTCCGGACGGTGGCGACATGGTCGATGTTAACGCCGAGGCGCAGGGGCCGAGCTGCCATAGGTCAGACTTTCTGGAGAAGACGGGTCGGGCTCCGACGCGGCGGGCACTTCTGGATCTTCGGGCCGGGATGCGGCGAAGCGTGCGCGTCGCGCCAGTTGGTAGGTCGAGACCGCATTGTAGACCAGGAAATAGACGATCGCGCCCGCGACCAGGCCGAGCGGTATGGCGCCGAGCGTCATCGGCTTGATCAGCGGCCAGAGCTGGTCGAACGACTTGTGCAGGAGATCGTGCGCGAGCCGCTCCGGCGGCGGCTCGGCCTCGCCGTGCATCATCATGTGGCCGACCTTGTAGGTCGCCATCCAGATGAAGGGGAAGGTGAGCGGATTGCCGACCGCCGTCCCGATCGCGCCCGCGATGAGGTTGCCCCTCAGCGGCCATGCGATCAGGAAGGTGAGGATGAAGTGCAGCCCGACGAAGGGCGTGAAGGAGACGAATGCGCCGACCGCGCAGCCCATCGCCACCGCGTAGGGACGGGCAGACACGCGCAGCACGCGCTTCGTGAAATAGCGGGTCGACCGCCGCCAGCTCACGCGCGGCCAGAGCCACACGCGGCAGCGCTCCGCGAGGCTGGCCTTGCTACGCCGCCTGAAGAGCATTCGAACGCCCTGCGCGGCGCATCACGCCGTGTTCCTCGCCATCGCGCCGGGCGCCATCAGCCGTTCACCCGTGAAACGCTGCTCACGACCCGCTTTGCCCGCAGATCGTTTATGATCCGGTTGAGGTGCTTCAGGTTCCAGACCTCCAGGTCGATCTCCATCTCGGTGAAGTCGCGGCCGCGCTCCACCATGCGCAGATTGTCGATGTTGCCGTCCGAGGCGCCGACCACGTCCGCGATCGTGGCCAGCGACCCCGGCTCGTTCAGCGCGCTCACCCGTATCCGGGCGGGAAAGCGCTCGGACGAATCCTCCGCGATGTCCCACCGGACGTCCACCCAGCGCTCCGGCTCGTCGTCGAATCGGCCGAGCTGCGGCGATTGTATCGGATAGATGGTGATTCCTTCGCCCGGCATCATGATGCCGACGATCCGGTCGCCCGGAACCGCGCCGCCCTCGGGCGCGAACCGCACCGGCACGTCCTTGTCGAGGCCGCGGATCGGCAGCGCGCGCGTCTTCTTCCCGTTCACCGCGGTTTCCGGCGGCAGGCGGAACTTCAGGCCGCTCCGGCCCGCCGCCGTCCAGCCCTCCTCGGAGGCGGCGAGGATGGGATGGACGCGGTCCTCGCGGTAATCCGGGAAGAGCGCCCTGAGCACGCTCTCCGGCTTGAGGTCGCCGCGGCCGACGGCGGCGAGCGCATCCTCGACGTCCGTGTAGCCGACCCGGTGCAGGCCGTTCTTGAGGGCGGCATCGGCGTAGACCTTCCCGGCCCGCTCGAAGGCGCGCTCCAGCGTGTGCCGCCCGAGCCCGGCATACTGGCGGCGGACGTGCGCGCGCGTGGCGCGGCGGATCGCTGCGCGCGCCTTGCCGGTGACGACGATCGAGCCCCAGGCGGGCGGCGGACGCTGCGCATCGGAGCGGATGATCTCCACCTCGTCCCCGTTCTGCAGCGCCTGGACCAGCGGCGCGAGCTGCCCGTTCACCTTCGCGCCGACGCAGGTGTCGCCGACCTCGGTGTGGACGGCATAGGCGAAGTCGATGGGCGTGGCGCCGCGCGGCAGCGCGATCAGCCGGCCCTTCGGGGTGAAGCAGAACACCTGGTCCTGGAAGAGCTCGAGCTTGGTGTGCTCGAGGAACTCCTCGGGCGCATCGCCATGGGCGATCTGGTCGACTGTCTGGCGCAGCCAGGCATAGGCGCGGCTCTCCGCGGCGAGGCGGTCGCGGTCAGCCGCGATGCCGTCCTTGTAGAGCGGGTGCGCGGCGATGCCGAACTCGGCGATCCGGTCCATTTCGTGCGTGCGGATCTGCAACTCGACGCGCTGCTGCTTGGGGCCGATGATGGTGGTGTGGAGCGAGCGGTACTCGTTCTGCTTCGGCGTCGAGATGTAGTCCTTGAACCGGCCGGGCACCATCGGCCACGCCGTGTGCACCACGCCGAGCGCGCGGTAGCAGTCCTCGGGGTTCTCGACGAGCACGCGGAAGCCGAAGATGTCCGACAGCTGCTCGAAGCCGACCGACTTCCGCTGCATCTTGGCGAAGATCGAGTAGGGCCGCTTCTGGCGCCCCTTGATGGTCGCCTCGATCCCGCTCTTGGCGAGCCGCTCCCGGAGGCCGGTGCTGATCGTGTCGACCATCCCGCCGGTGCGCTCCAGGAGCGCCTGCAGCTTGTTCGAGATGGTGGCGTAGGCGTCCGGGTTGAGGATCCGGAAGGCGAGATCCTCCAGTTCGTCGCGGACCGCCTGCATGCCCATGCGCCCGGCGAGCGGGGCATAGATCTCCATCGTCTCCTCGGCGATCCTGGCCCGCTTGTCCTCGCTGACGTACTGGATCGTCCGCATGTTGTGCAGGCGGTCGGCGAGCTTCACGAGGAGCACGCGGATGTCGTCCGCCACCGCCAGGAGAAGCTTGCGGAGGTTCTCGGCCTGCTGGGCCTCCCGGGAGACGAGGTCGAGCCGGTCGATCTTGGTGAGGCCCTGGACGAGGTTCGCGATCTCCGGGCCGAAGAGGTTCGAGATCTCTTCCTGGGTGGCGCTCGTGTCCTCGATCGTGTCGTGCAGCAGCGCCACGGCGACGGAGGCGTCGTCGAGGTGCAGGTCGGTTATGATCGCCGCGACTTCGAGCGGGTGGGAGAAATAGGGATCGCCGGAGGCGCGCCGCTGCGTGCCGTGCTTCTGCATGGCGTAGACATAGGCGCGGTTCAGCAGGTCCTCGTCGACCTGCGGATTATAGGCCGCGACCCGCTCCACCAGTTCGTATTGGCGCATCATCGCCGGCAGTTCCGTCGCGTCGAGCCGCTAAAGACACCATCAATATAGAAGCTCGGCCGCTGCCGCGCCTGCTTCGCCCCAAAAAGAAAGGGCGCAGCCCGGCTGCGCCCCACCGGCTCCGGGCCGGACCGTCAGTCCTCGCGCCGCTCGGGCGGGTCGAGGCTTTCCAGGCCGCGCAGCAGCTCCTCCTCCGACATGCGGTCGAAGGTGACGTCGCTGTCCTCGATCGGGCTGTCGGCCTCGAGCGCGGTCGGGATCGCCTCGGGCTCGTCGACCTCGACGTACTTCTGCAGCGAATGGATGAGGTCCTCGGCCAGATCCTCCGGCGAGACCGTCGTCTCGGCGATCTCGCGCAGCGCCACGACCGGGTTCTTGTCGTTGTCGCGATCGACCGTGAGCGGCGATCCGTTCGAGATCATGCGGGCGCGGTGGGCGGCGAGCAGGACGAGTTCGAAGCGATTGTCGACCTTGTCGACGCAATCCTCCACGGTGACGCGCGCCATGGATGGGCCTCCTATGTCGGGAATTGCCCGCTTGTGTAGAGAGTCCGGCCGCCCGATTCAAGGTTCCTGTGCACGAAGGCGCGCGGCGGCTTGACCTAAGCCGGCAAAAGCTTATCGACGACGCCTTTCAGTGGGCCGCGCCCGATCATTTCATTCGAGCCATTTGGAGATCAACGTGTTCGACCCCCGCGAGAAGATCGCCGTCTTCATCGACGGCGCCAACCTTTACGCCAGCTCCCGCTCGCTCGGCTTCGACATCGACTACCGCCGGCTGCTCGCCGACTTCCGCGCCAAGGGCTACCTGGTCCGCGCGAGCTACTACACCGCGCTCGCCGAGGACCAGGAATACTCGTCCATCCGGCCGCTCATCGACTGGCTCGACTACAACGGCTACCGGATCGTCACGAAGCCGCTCAAGGAGTTCACCGACGCGCAGGGACGGCGGAAGGTGAAGGGCAACATGGATCTCGAGCTTGCCGTCGACGCGATGGAGCTTGCGGAGCACGTCGACCACATCGTCCTCTTCTCCGGCGACGGCGACTTCCGCTGCCTGGTGGAAGCCCTGCAGCGCAAGGGCAAGAAGGTCACCGTCGCCTCGACCATGCGGACGCAGCCGCCGATGATCTCCGACGACCTGCGCCGCCAGGCGGACCACTTCCTCGAGCTTTCGACGCTTGCCGAAACGGTCGGCCGCGATCCGGCCCAGCGCCCGGCCCGGCAGCAGCGCGACTATGCGCCGCCGCAGGGCGAGGCCTACGAGGAAGACGAC